>JARFQY010000250.1 GCA_029287535.1 Filomicrobium sp. | reverse complement strand
GTTGAACAAGGCGGCGGGCGATGACACGGAAAGGCGGTTGGTTGAATCGGCGGTTGTATTGATTCCAACAAGAGCAGTCGGATTCACGCTGACGCCCGCTCCCGACAGCGCGACCCAGGCCGTGCCATCAAATGCAAGTGCGATGTCCTCGTCCGCGACCCAGGCAATCCAGCCTTCGCGCGGCTCATGGAACATCCAGGCATTGTCTTGATAGGCGGCGATCTTTCCATCATGGCCTGCCCAGTCACCGGTGGCGCCAGCGGCGATGAGGTAGCGTTCACCCGCAGAGGGGCTGGGAGGAGGGGCGGCCAAATCGCGGTCGGCAACGGAAAGCTGAACAATCGCATCAAGCCCGCGGAGTGCTTCGTTATGCGTGACGTGTTTTTGAGCTTGGGCGGCTACCAAGTAGGGGAGTCGAAGGTTGTCGGTTTCCTGCATGGGAAACTCCGTCGCAGCGTTCCGTCGGTTTGAGCAATCTTGCCGCAGATGTGCTTGCCGTGGATAAGATCGCCCCTGACGCACGGTGTGTGAGGTTTTTCGACACGCCGGGTTCGCGCTCGCCAGGCAATGTGTTAAGGGCCGCCGATCGCATTTGATTCAGGCTTAAGGGGCGCAGGCAGAATGAAAGATGCAGAATTGAAATCGCTCGCCGAGGGTCTCACCGTGACGGCCTTACGGGCCGGTCTCATTACGCTCAAGTTTTTCAAGAGCGACGCCAACGGTGTGACTCAAAAGGCGGACGGCAGCCCCGTGACACTGGCTGATCAGCAGGCCGAGGTTCTCATTCTGGATGATTTGCGGAAACTCGTACCGGATATTCCCGTTATTGCCGAAGAGGCGGTCAGCCGTGGCGAGGTGCCGGACGTCGGATCGCGCTTCTTTCTGGTCGACCCGCTCGATGGTACGCGGGAGTTCACCGGTGGGTCCGGGGAGTTCACCGTCAATATCGGGCTTGTTGAGGATGGCGAACCGATCTTCGGCATCGTTTACGCGCCGGCGCTGGGTGACATCTACCTCACGCTCGGGCACGAAGCGGCGGCAACCGCGAAAATCAGCGATCCTGCCGCGGCAGCCGAATCGGGGCTTTCGGGTCTTTCGCTCACGCCCATGAAGACGCGACCGCCCGCCGCCGACGGCCTTACGGTCGTGGCAAGTCGCTCGCACGGAACTTCGGAAGGTGAGGCTTGGCTTGAGAGCCTTCCGTTGCCGGTGACGGGCCGGCGTAACATCGGTTCTTCGTTGAAGTTCTGCCTCGTTGCCGGTGGTGAAGCCGACCTTTATCCGCGGCACGGGCCGACCATGGAGTGGGATACCGCGGCGGGACATGCGGTCGTCCGGGCCGCTGGTGGTCTCGTTACGACGGCCGATGGCGCGCCTTTTCGCTATGGCAAGACGGATGCGGGTTATCGCAACACCGGTTTCATCGTGTATTCGTCCGAGGCACTACGAGATAGGCTCAAACCCGTTTAGTAACCGTTGGACTTCCGGTGGAACCATGTCTCCGCCTTCGTTCGGTACGGGAGAGGTGCCGCGCGATGCGAAGGATGGCGCGAACCTTATGATGCGCTTGTCCCGTAGAAGTCCCGGTACCAGGCCACGAAATTGGCGATACCGGTCTCGATCGGCGTATCGGGGCTGAAGCCGACGTCCCGTTCAAGGTCGGCGACGTCGGCATAGGTCTCAAGAACGTCGCCCGGCTGCATGGGCAAGAAGTTCTTTTTTGCCTCGACACCGATGGCGTTTTCCAGAGCCGCGATCATGTCCATCAACTCCACCGGCTTCGAATTGCCGATGTTGTAAATCCGATAGGGCGCCGACGACGTGCCGGGATCGGCCTTGGCAGCATCCCAATCGGGGTCGGCCTGGGGAATGCGGTCACTGCAGCGGACGACTCCGTTGACGATATCGTCGATGTAAGTTAAGTCGCGTGCATGTCGACCGTTGTTATAGACGTCGATCGCTTCACCGGCGAGGATGCGCTTGGTGAACTTGAAATAGGCCATGTCTGGCCGGCCCCAAGGACCATAGACGGTGAAGAAGCGCAGGCCCGTGACCGGAATGCCGTAAAGGTGGGCGTAGGTGTGGGCCATCAGCTCATCGGACTTCTTGGTTGCCGCATAGAGCGAAACCGGGTGGTCGACATTGTCGGAGACCGAAAAAGGTTGCTTGGTGTTCGCTCCGTAGACGGAGCTCGAGGATGCAAACACCAGATGCTCGACGCCGTGGTGCCGACAACCCTCCAGGATATGGAGTGTGCCGTTGATGTTTGAGGCGATATAGGCGTGGGGGTTTTCGATTGAATATCGGACGCCGGCCTGTGCGGCCAGATGTATGACCCGTTCGGGTTTTCGCTGGGCGAACAGGTTTTCGATCGCGCTTCGATCGTTCAGGTCGAGCTTATGGAAATCGAAGCCTGGCCGGTCTGAGATCTGAGCCAGGCGGGCTTGTTTAAGCGAGACATCATAGTAGTCGCTGAGGTTGTCCAGGCCGATGACCTCATGGCCAGCATCCAACAGTGACTTGGCCGTATAGTAGCCGATGAAACCAGCTGCTCCGGTCACAAGGTATCGCATTGGCCCACTTTCCCTCAGATGGTCTCACTCTAGCCAAGCCTGGCAGAGCCGACGCCTTGCCGCGCCAAAATCCTCGCCCCTGCCCACCGCGGGCGATAGGATGGTTACCATCGCATCTAGCCGCTACAACGATTACGAAGCGATGTTCGCGGCGTCAATGCATTTGGCTGACCTTCTGATCGCCGGGTTCTGCAAAAACTGAAATCCTAGCCCTCCATCGAGCGCCTGATGAACACACTCAATCGTCCTACTCCAGATTTGATCGCAAAGCTGAGCGCAATTGTTGGCGCGGACTATGCGCTTACCGAACACGAGCAGCAGTTGCCGTATCTTCGCGAATGGCGAGACAAGTACTTTGGGAAAACGCCCGTCGTTCTTCGACCTGGATCGGTGGACGAGGTGGCCGAGATTCTCAAGCTCGCCAATGAGGCTCGGGTCGGAGTGGTCCCACAGGGTGGGAACACGGGGCTGGTGGGCGGGCAGATACCGTTTGAAGCGGGTGAAGAGATCGTTGTTTCGACTGAAAGGCTCAACCGGATCAGGCAGATTGACGCAGCCGGGGGGTACATGGTCGTCGAAGCCGGCCTGACCCTCGCCGAGGTGCAAGCGGCCGCGCTCGAAGCGGGCGCGCTGTTTCCACTCAGTCTCGCGGCCGAAGGCTCATGCCGTATCGGGGGGAATCTCGCCTCGAACGCCGGCGGCGTCCAGGTCTTGGCCTACGGCAATGCACGCGATCTGACACTTGGGCTGGAGGTCGTGCTTGCTGACGGGCGCATCTGGGATGGCTTGAGGGCGCTCAAGAAAGACAACACCGGTTACGACCTCAAGCAGCTGTTTGTTGGCTCGGAGGGCACGCTCGGCATTATTACGGCGGCGGTGCTGAAGCTATTCCCAAAAACAGTCGAGACGGCGACAGCTTTCGCCGCCTTGCCTGATTTGCGGTCTGTTCAAAGGCTGTTCGAAGGCGCGCGGGCCGTCGCCGGTACCAGCTTGACCGCTTTCGAGTTCATGTCCGGATGGTGCTTGGATATCGTGACCACGCATATGCCTGGCACGAGACGGCCGCTCGAAGGCGAGGCACCTTGGTACGTGTTGGTCGAGATTTCGAAAGGGACAAGCGATGGCGCGGCGGAAGCGATCATGGAGCAGCTGCTGACCGGGGCCCTTGAGTCCGGGGATGTGCTCGATGCAGTGGTTGCCGCATCGCTCGATCAAGCCGCGCAGCTCTGGAAACTTCGGGAAGATATGCCGGAGGCACAGAAGTTCGAGGGCGGCAGTATCAAACATGATATCTCTGTGCCAGTGGCGGCGATCCCCGATTTCGTAGAGCGTGCCGATCCCGTTATCCAAACTGTTTGTCCTGGGGTGCGACCGGTGGTCTTTGGCCATTTCGGTGATGGCAATCTGCATTACAACATCACGCAGCCGGTGGGCATGGATAAGGCGGCGTATCTTGAGTTATGGGATCGGATGAATGAGGCCGTGCACACTCTGGTCGCCCAAATGGATGGGTCGATTTCGGCGGAGCACGGTATTGGCCGAATGAAGCGAGAGGCGTTAAAGCGATTCCGGCCGGCGGTTGAAATCGACATGATGCGTGCGGTGAAAGCGGCACTCGATCCGCGTGGGATACTCAATCCGGGAAAGGTAATCTAGGTCGAGCATGGTGGCAGAGACCTAAATCCAGACCTCGCGCGCCGCATGGGATGAAGCAAGGGAGCGTTGAAGTTGTTGAGCCGGCTGCGTCGGGAAGCTGCGACCCTGTGCGGGTATTTGGCATTCATATTTCTAACTTTTTTCGGAGATGCTCTGGCCCCCGAAGCTATTGGCAGTTTCATGGCCGGGATGATGCTCGTTGCGTTGTTCGTCATCATGCTGTGGCTTGCATTTTGCGTGGTCCGGCACGCGGAAGGCCTGGCAACGTTATTGGGTGAGCCCTACGGGACGCTGATCCTGACACTGTCGGTGATTGGTATCGAGGTTGCGCTGATCTCAGCGGTCATGATCACGGGTGAGAACAAGCCGGCGCTGGCACGCGATACAATGTTTGCCGTCTTGATGATTGTCTTGAACGGCCTCGTGGGTCTCAGTCTCGTTCTCGGCGGACTGCGCCATCGCCTCCAAAACTATAATTTACAGGGCGCGAATGCCTATCTTGCGGTGCTGATACCGCTGGCCGTGCTTGGCCTCATCCTGCCGAGTTTCACGCCGTCGGCTCCAGGCGGGCAACTGTCCGAGCTGCAGGCCTTCTTCCTGATCGGCCTGTCCTTGATTCTGTACGGGATTTTTCTCGCAATCCAAACCATCACACACAGTGACATCTTCCAGGACCCAGCCCGGGAGCAGCATGGCGACCCCGCGACGCACCATCACCACATCGCCGAGAGTGTTCCGAGCCACAGTATCGGTCTGATCGCGGCGATGCTGCCGATCGTCCTGCTGTCAAAAAGCCTGGCCGTCTATGTCGACTTCGGCATTGATGCGGCGCGCGCGCCTGTGGCACTGGGTGGCTTTCTCATCGCCGCGCTGGTGCTGACGCCGGAAGGTCTCAGCGCCATTCAGGCGGCTCGTCAAAACATGCTGCAAAGGGCCGTCAATATCTGCCTTGGCTCGGCATTGGCGACAATCGCGCTGACCATTCCGGCGGTGCTGGCAATTGGCTGGATAATGGACCGGCGTGTCGAGCTCGGATTAGGCAGTGCGGGCATCGTCGAACTCTCCGCGACATTGCTCGTGAGCATCGTAACGTTCGCCAGTCCACGCACGAACGTCCTCTTAGGGGCCGTTCATCTGGCGCTGTTTGCTGCCTATATCATGCTGATTTTTGATGGCTCTGTTTGAATTGCGCGGGCGTTGTGCGGGGCGCCGACCGGCGTTTTCTCCATGACGCCTTTCGTACAGCTCGCAACGCGCGATTCGGTCAAGGAAGGCATTGTGCCTAGTGATTCTATGTCTGTGTTCCATGGGCAACTTTGTTGATGCAGAAAGACGGCCTTTGATTGCTTGCGATTGACTCTACAAGCTGTTGTGCCGAACTTGCCGGCAATGTTGAGCATAAGAGAGTAGCGATTCCTCCAAACGATATGGCCGCGCGCTCAGGTAGCGCCGGTCAATCCTCGACACTGCAGGGGTAGCGCGCATGTTGGGGGGCAAGTCTCTGGAGCTTAGAGTCGGAAGCACCAATCCGGGCTGGGGGCCGAGGATAAGGAACAGCCGCCATCAGGCGGTCTTGCCGCAATCTGGAGTGTTTCACTTCTGACAAGGCGGACTGTTGGCTCTCAAGGCACTTGGCCGTCGCAGAGCCGGCGTTGGAGTCGCTCCGAATCGGACTTTGTCCGGTTCAATGCACTCCATTGGGGGGCGTGGGCAAAGCGCGATGCTGCATCGCTCTTTGCCCATCGTATTGCCCGTCTTGCCACGTTGGGGAAACGGCCGCGAGCCCAAGCGCTGGAGGTCACTCCCACAGCAGATCGGAATGTTGACCGGCTGAGCGGGCGCTCTGCCGGACGGGAGCGATTTTTTCTCATCTAACGGGGGTCTGAAGATGTCTCTTCGTTGCTATGACACCATGATCGGTGTAGTGCCCGTTGGTTTTTGTCGCAGTCCTTTTTTGGTTCTATTGGCCGCACTCTCCTCGCTTAGCCTCGCGTTGGCTTGGTCGGCGCCAGCAAGTGCCCAGGTGGGGGCGAGATGTCCGGGTTCTGGGGGCGACTTTCCCTGTGTCGCGATTGTGAAGCAAACAATCGGTGGTGCGGGAACATTTAGCTTCACAATTGATGGCGGCAGCTCGCGCCAAGTCCAAATCGATACGAGTGTTCAGCATCCCAATCAGGCTGGTCCATTCGATGTAGAGGCGTCAAGCTTTACCGTGACGGAAGAACCGGCTCCTGGATCCAAGCTTACGAGCATATCCTGCGTCCAGCGGAACGAAGTCCTGGAATTTGATCCCGCCGGCCGCGTCGCGTCGATCGAAGGCGCGGATGCCGGTGAGCTTGTCACCTGTACTTTTGTCAATCGAATCGAGAGTGTCGATACCGAACCGGAGGCGCGCGATGAGCGCATGCGTGATGTCACTCGGCTGTTTACAAACCGCCGGGTGGACAACCTATTGTCGCACGATCCCGATCGCGCGCGGATGCTGCGCCGCCTGCAGCCAGGGCATAGGCCTGTAAGTCTGAAAGATGTAATTCCGCCGCTGAAGCTCGGCATGAGGGCAGCGCCGACATCCCAAAGCTATGGCCAACCCTATTCCCGCGTTCAGGATGGACTGTTCGCTAACCAGGATGAAGACGATCAACCCTGGGCTCCACGAGGTGCTCACAAGAGTTCCACGCTATCATCCATCATGAGGCAGCTTTCCGGTGCGACCGGTAATGGCAACAGCTACAAGTTCGGGACGAGCTTCAGTCAACTCAGAGAGGCTGCCGCCGCGGCTCACGCCCGCGAGCAGGACGAAAAGCTCAAGGCCGGTGGTCTTGGTTTTGCCGGGGAGCCCTATGGGCAAACGAACAACACGATGCGCCCCGGTCTTGACGTTTGGGTCGAGGGCCACTTCAGCAGGTACGACGATGGCGCGGGCGGCATCGATCGCGAGGGCAGGTTCAGGGTGCTATATGCCGGAGCCGACTATCCGATTGCACGGGGCATTCTCGTTGGCGCGCTCGTGCAGATTGACGATACGCAAGAAGACGTCGAAGACGCTAGCCTTTCCGGCGAAGTTGAAGGCACGGGCTGGATGGCCGGGCCCTACCTCGGCATCCGATTGATGGACACGTTATTCTTCGATGCTCGTGCCGCCTGGGGGCGTGCCGATAATGACATCTGGCTCTCGGATGACCCGACGGGTTTTCGCAACGGGAGCTTTAACAGCGACAGGTGGTTGGCAACGGCGAAGCTCACCGGCAGGTATCAGTTTGGAGCCTGGCGTTTCTCTCCAGAGGTCGGCCTTGCCTATGGAAACGAGTCCTATGACACGTATCTCAATAGCCTCGGCCAGATTGTCGACAGCGGAGATGCCACTATCGGACGCTTCAACGGAGGTGCGGAGGTCGGGTACGTCATCCAAATGCGTGATGGCGCTGTGCTGGAGCCGCATGTCGCGTTGAAGGCGATTTGGAACTTCAAGACCGATGACGTTGTTGTCGGCGGCGTTGCGGCTGATACCGACCGGAGTCGCGGACGCGTCGAGGCCGGCATGCTGTACAGGACAGCGACCGGTTGGGCGGTGCGTGGCGCTGGCGCCTATGACGGGATTGGCAGCGGCGATTTTGATGCCTACAGCGGGCAATTGTGGCTCAATGTGCCGTTGAACTAGAGACGAAATGCGCCGGCCCAGGCCGTTTGCTGCATGCGGCCGGCGCTTCAATGGAGCATTCAAGCGCCGAGTGGGATGTGCGGCGAAAGCAAAATCCAGGCACCCCAGGCGATCATGAGCAAGCCCGATAGGCGCGCAATCGTGTGTCCTAGGGGCGCGACTTTTTCGATCAAGACGAGGATGGTCAGGCCGGCAATCCAGACGAGATTCATAACGCCGCCAGCGAATAAAAGTGCCATGAGAAACCAGCAGCAGCCCAGGCAGAAGAGGCCGTGCTTGGTGCCCATCCGAAACGCGCCCGCTGCTCCAGGCTGGTAGTTTTCGGCAAGAAAACGTGCGGGCGAACGGCAGTGGTGCAGGCAGACTTCTTTCAGCGAAGACAGTTGATAGAGCCCAGCGGCTAGCAGCAGTATGGCGGCGAATATGGGCTCAAGGCTCCACATCAGCATCGCATGGATAAGGCCGGCCTTTTCTAGGGCCCACTGCAAACCGGTGGCGAGCGCGCTGAATGCCAGCCAGATGGCGAGGTAGCCGCCCAGGAACGAAAAAGCCGGAGCCACGGAAGCTTCGATCTTGCCGCGGTCGCACTCATAACGGTGGGCGCGTGAGTAAAGGAGAATCATGGGTGCGGCGCTTGGCGTCATCATGGCGATCATCATGATCCACCACATCAAGAGCATCACGACCGTGTATTGTGGCGACCAGCTTTGAACCACTGAGGGCCGTGCGGGTGGCGGAAACTGCCAAGTGGTCATGTTCATGACGTTCATGCCGGTGCCGGCACCTTGGAGAAGCCACCACCAAGCCAGCGCAATGATCGCCAGCAGGCCTACGGCAACAATCCACCGCTCCTGCTTGAGAAGCGCCTCGACGTTTGTGGCCTCGTTTTGCATCAGCGAGAAATCAAACGGCGCGATGTTTGACAACACCGTGATTATTAAGGTGCAGGTGGGCGAACTGACCGTAGCTGTTTTCGAGTTTCAATTCGATCTTGCCCTGGGATGTGCTTGAACCGCTCCCGACTTCCGCGATCTCGTATTCGAAGCCGTAGGGGATATCGATGCGGGCACGATGCTCCGCGCCGGTTATGGGGTTCTTGATCGGCTCCCCAACGGCTTCGGCAACGCCCGTAACGACGAACTTGCCACGGCGCGCCTCGACGTCCACATCGAATTCGATCGGCGCGAAGATTGGATCATAGACTTCGACAATCGTTGTCGCGAAGACGGCAAAGACCGTCGCCATGGGATCGGTGTCTTGGCCCGACATGATCTTCAAGATTGCGTCGCGCTGGGCATCCGTCGCGCTCTCATCGACAAATGGCTGCACCTTGCCGTCGCCTTCATGGATGGCGCCAGGCCATGAGAAGACGCCGCCGAAGCGCACGCCGTCGAGCTTCACATCTCCATAATGTCCTTGGGTGATTTCATTGCAGACAACCGCCTCACAATTTCCGTAGGTCGGCGGTGCATTGAATTGGCAGGGACAGCCGTAGTCGCAATTGCAGTTTGCGAATTCGATGGTGCGAATTTCCCTGGGTGTCATTTTACAACCCCTTAAAAGATCACGCCTCAGACGAAAACTTCAGCCGGAAATAGGCATTTTTTCGCAGACTGTATCCTCCAATGCAATGTGCGCGGAGCTGCTATCGATCATTGGTGCCGCAAATGTGATTGCCTGGGACCGATGGATTCTCGCAGCGTCAGAAACAGACCGGTTGGCGGCGCTAATCTTCCGACCCGGGCCTGCCGACGCTGATGTAGCGAAGACCGGCAGCCGAAGCCTGGCTCGGATTAAAAATATTGCGCAGATCGACAAGCATATCGCCTGACATCCGTGACCTGGCCTCTTGCAAATCGAGAGCCCGGAACTCGTTCCACTCGGTTAGCACCAACAGGATGTCAGCGCCGTTGGCGGCGTCGAGTGAATCCTCACACCAAGTGACACCTTCCAATAACGGCTCGGCCTGCTTGCGCCCTTGCGGATCATACACACGAAGCGTGGCGCCGCGCTCGTGCAGCATCGGGACTATGACGAGACTTGGTGCCTCGCGCATGTCATCGGTATTGGGTTTAAAGGTGACGCCCAGCACGGCAATCGTCTTGCCGCGCACGGATCCACCCGCGAATTGTTCCACCCGGGTCGCCATGGCAATCTTGCGTTCGTCATTGACGGTCTGGACCTGCTCGATCAAAGACAGCGGCGACCGGGCTTCGCGGGCAGTGCGGACGATCGCGGAGACATCCTTTGGAAAACACGAGCCGCCGTAGCCAGGCCCGGGATGCAGGAACTTGTCGCCGATGCGGCGATCCTTGCCGATGGCGGATGCCACTTCCTGAACGTTGGCACCGACGACCTCGCAAAGGTCTGCAATCTCGTTGATGAAGGAGATTTTCATGGCCAGGAAGGCATTGGCCGCGTACTTGGCGAGTTCCGCGGATTCGCGGGAAACGAATACGACCGGAGCATTGCGCAATGACAGGGGTTTGTAGAGCCGAGCCATGACTTCGCGCGCCCGCTCGTCATCGGTGCCAACGAGCACGCGGTCGGGGTGCGTGAAATCCTGAATTGCGGAGCCCTCACGCAGGAATTCGGGATTAGAACAAACGGCATACTGCGCATCGGGGCGCAGCTCTTTTAGCCGGCTTTCGATCTCACGGCTGGTGCCGACTGGCACGGTTGACTTGGTTGTGACGACGGTGAAGCCCTGCAGATGCGGGGCCAGCTCTTCAACCGCGGCGTACACATATGACAAATCCGCATATCCATCGCCGCGACGCATGGGAGTTCCGACGGCGAGAAAAACGACGTCGGCCTCACGAACCGCCGGCCCCAGATCGCCGGAGAACGAGAGCCGTCCGGACGTCATGTTGCGTGCCATAAGATCGTCGAGGCCGGGCTCGTATATCGGAGAGCGGCCTTCAGCCATCTGCGCGAGACGCTCGGGATCATTGTCGACGCAGGTTACGGTCCAACCAAATTCAGAAAAGCAGGTCGCGGAGACCAATCCGACATAGCCGGCGCCGATCATGCAGATCTTCACGATAGAACTCCCGAGTAGAGAAATAGAGAATCGCGCGGTGACAACTGCCTAGCCAATCGCCCGCTGCAAGGCAATTGCGTTGGAAAGGGGGAGAGATGCCTTGAGAGCCACCGTCATAAGCCCGCGCGCGACAGGTCGCCGCAGAGAGGCCCCCTCCAGTGGCGTTAGTAAGGCGTTGGCGGGCTATCCAGGCACTTCGAGACACCTTCTGCGCACTTCTTAATCTGTCATGTTGTCGTCATCGTCCAGCGGTCTTCCACGGGTTTTCGTCCGTTCGCGATGTTTTATGGTGCCGCATAATACTTATGTCCCAAAAGTACAGTTGACCTCAGGACGCGCAACGCGCCAAGTACTGGGAACCTGTGACGAAATGACCGTCGATAGGATCCACCGGAGGAATAATATGCTCAAGGCGCTGGTGATCGATGCTGGCAAATGCACTGGTTGCAAACAGTGCGAGATGGCTTGCTCGCTCGAGAACGAAGGGGAATTCAACGTCGCCAAGTCTCGAATTCGGGTCTTTGACTTCCACACCGAGGCCCGCTTCGTGCCTTATACCTGCACGCAATGTGCTGAGGCTTGGTGTCAGCAGGCCTGCCCCGTAAACGCAATCACGACTGACAGCATGGGCGTCAAGATCGTCCACGAAAACCTGTGCGTTGGCTGCAAGGTCTGCACCATCGCTTGTCCGTTCGGGACTGTGAACTACAATGCTTCGACCGGCAAAGTCATCAAGTGTGACCTTTGCGGCGGCAACCCGGCGTGTTCGGAGGCATGTCCAACGGGCGCGATCACCTATCAGGACGTCGAACAGGGTGGCTTCGACAAAATGAAGGTCTGGGCCGCGCAGTCAGCTAATGCCGCGTCAAGTGAAGGTCCGAATGTGCCAAAGGCAAGCTCAGCGTCAGGTACCGGCCACTAGAGTTTCCGTTGCGGACGAATTGCGCGAACTGCGGCCAGTTCAGTGTCGCAGGGTTGCAGCGAAGACCGTTATAACTTGAAGAAATCAAATAATGGGAGAGGTCCGATGGGTTGGACTGGGAAAGTCCTTCGGGTGAACCTGACAAATGGCACGGTTCAGTCCGAGCCGCTCAACATGGAATGGGCGCAACAATATCTTGGCCAGCGTGGGCTGGCATCAAAGTATCTGTGTGAGGAAGTGGACGCTAAATGCGATCCGCTTGGCCCCGAAAACAAGATGTTTTTTGCCACGGGTCCGTTGACCGGCACGTGTGCTTCGACGGGAGGCCGTTATTCGGTCATTACGAAAGGACCGCTGACGAACGCCA
The DNA here is from genome assembly GCA_029287535.1 of Filomicrobium sp. Lineage (GTDB taxonomy): Bacteria > Pseudomonadota > Alphaproteobacteria > Rhizobiales > Hyphomicrobiaceae > Filomicrobium. The sequence goes on along the minus strand of JARFQY010000250.1, from coordinate 3,093 downwards.
TCGCGTGCTCCAACTCGGGCGGCTATTTTGGCGCGGAGCTCAAGTTTGCCGGCTGGGACATGGTGATCCTGGAAGGCAAGTCGCCGAAGCCGGTTTACCTCTGCATTATCGACGATAAAGCCGAGCTCCTGGACGCCTCTGAGATTTGGGGCACGTCGGTCTGGAATGCCGATGAATGGATCAAGTCCAAGCACCAGGACCCGATGATGCATGTCGCCACGATCGGCGTTGCCGGTGAGAATGGCGTGCTTTACTCGGCCATCGTCAACGACCTTCACCGAGCCGCTGGCCGATCGGGTGTTGGCACTGTGCTCGGTTCGAAGAACGTCAAGGCGCTGGCGGTGCGCGGCACCAAGGGTGTCAAAGTCAAAGACCCGCGCGCTTTCATGAAGGCCACCAACGACGGCAAGAAGGTGCTCGCCGAAAACGCCGTTACGGGGAGCGGTCTGCCGACCTATGGCACGCAGGTGCTGATGAACGCCATTAACGAGGCCGGCGCGATGCCGACCCGGAACAGTCGCGAGGTTCAGTTCGAGGGTGCTCACGATATCTCGGCTGAAGCGATGGCGACGCCGCGCACCACGGATGGTGAAAAGAACCTTCAAACTAACCAGGCCTGCTTCGCGTGCACGATTGCCTGCGGCCGTATTTCGAAGATCGACGAGAAGCACTTCACGGTGGTCAACAAGCCACAGTACTGGCATTCCTCCGGCGGGCTTGAATATGAAGCCGCCTGGGCGCTTGGCTCGAACACGGGCATCGATGATCTGGAAGCGCTGACCTACGTGAATTTCATCTGTAACGAGCAGGGTCTTGATCCGATCTCGTTCGGAGCGACGGTGTCGGCAGCGATGGAGCTTTATGAACTTGGGCTGCTGACCAAAGAGCAGACCGGCGGCATGGAGCTCAAGTTCGGCTCTGCGGAGGCACTCGTGAAGTGCGTCGAGCTGACCGGCAAAGCGGAAGGCTTCGGCAAGGAGCTGGGGCTCGGCTCAGCGCGGCTGTGCGCCAAGTACGGCCGCCCGGATTTGTCCATGACCGTCAAAAGCCAGGAGTTCCCGGCCTATGATGCACGCGGCATCCAGGGCATGGGCCTCACTTACGCCACGTCCAACCGCGGTGCGTGCCACCTGCGTTCCTACACCGTTGCGTCCGAGATGCTCGGTATTCCTGAGAAGACCGACCCTCTGACCACCGACGGCAAACCCGCGCTGGTCAAGGCCTTCCAGGACGCTACGGCGGCCGTCGACAGCTCTGGCCTTTGCGTCTTTACAACCTTTGCCTGGACGCTGAACGACATCGCTCCGCAGGTCGATGCGGCGTGTGAAGGCGACTGGTCACCGGAACGGATGCTGGAAGTCGGCGAGCGCATCTGGAATATGGAACGCATGTTCAACCACCGCGCCGGCTTCACGGCCAAGGATGATAGTCTACCGCCGCGCCTGTTGAAGGAAGCTGCTCAATCCGGCCCGGCCAAAGGACTCGTCAATGGCCTCGAAAAGATGCTGCCGGAATACTATCAGGTCCGCGGCTGGACTGCCGATGGCGTTCCGACCAACGAGACGCTCTCACGATTGTCGGTTTGATCCCTGGTGGGGAGGCCCGGCTCAGGTTCACTTTTGCCTGGGCTGCCTCCCTGCTCGGGGCTCGCCTAAACGCCAAGGCCGGTTTGATGGCGGCGGCTCCAAACAATAGACGATACAATAGACCATAAGAAGTACCGGAGATGGCTTGCTGGTTGGCCGAGCCCTACTCGGAGCCAGCGTCCAAGGGGATAGTACTCATGAATTACGTCGTATTGGGCGCCGGGCCCGCCGGAGTTACCGCAGCCGAAACGCTGCGCAGCGTTGACCCCAATGCCACCATTACGATGATTGGCGGGGAGCCGGAGCCGCCTTATTCACGCATGGCGCTGCCTTATCTCATCTACGGCAAGATCGATGAGGGCGGCACCTATTTGCGGCAGGACCCGGCCCACTACGACGAGCAACGCATACGCTACATCATGGGTCGTTGCGGCGGTATCGATTCTCGCGCCAAACAGGTCTACCTCTCGACCGGTGAGACCCTGCCCTACGACAAGCTTCTGATCGCGACCGGTGCCAATCCGATCCGGCCACCGATCCCGGGCTCAAATCTCGAGGGTGTCGAAAACTGTTGGACGCTCGCGGATGCCCGCAAGATTCTCGAATACGCCGACAAGGGGTCGCCCGTGGTGCTGGTCGGCGCCGGATTCATTGGTTCCATCATCCTCGAAGCCCTTTTTCTGCGGGGCTGTCAGATCACTGTCGTGGAGCTCGCACCGCGGATGGTGGCGCGCATGATGGACGAAACGGCCGGCGGCATGCTCGGGCGATGGTGTGAGTCCAAAGGCGTGCAGGTTCTAACCAACACGCGGGTCACCAGCATCTCCAAGGGCGAAGACGGCGGTCCAAGATTGTCGGTGCGTTTTTCCAATGGGCTCAGCGCACCCGCCGATCTCGCGGTCCTGGCGGTCGGTGTGCGATCCAACACAGGATTCCTCGTCGGTTCGGGCGTTGCCGTTAACACCGGGATCATCGTTGACGAGTATCTTCAAACGACAGCGCCGGATATCTATGCGGCCGGTGATTGCTGTGAGGGTATCGATCTGTCGACGGGCAAGCCGGATATGCTGGCCATCCAACCCGTGGCCGTCGAACATGGTCGCATTGCCGCGCTCAACATGGCCGGTCATCAGCACCGGCATCGCGGTTCGCTCAACATGAACGTGCTCGACACGATGGGGCTCATCTCCTCATCGTTCGGCCTGTGGCAGGGTGCACAGGTTGGGGAGACCGGTAAGCTGGTCGACGAAGGCACCTTCAAATACATGAAGCTTGAATTCGAGGGCGACAAACTGGTCGGTGCGCAATGCGTCGGCATGACCGATCACGTTGGCATGCTGCGCGGTCTGATCCAGACCGGCTTCCATATGGGCGAGTGGAAGAAGAAGCTTCTCGCTTCACCGGAACGACTGCGCGAAGCTTATATCGCCGTCGCCCAGGGCTTGCCGACCTCAGGCCCAATGGCACCGCAAGTGAAAACACCGGTCGTGGACGTCAGTCATGCCGG
>JARFQY010000240.1 GCA_029287535.1 Filomicrobium sp. | reverse complement strand
AGCGCCACAGCGGGCGCCGGCCAGCAGGGCGGATGCGCCTACCGGCCTCAGTGGAAGATAGAGCGTGCCGCGATCGCCCTTCTGGACCCCGTGGGCCTTGAAGACGTTGGCCAGCCTCTGCACGCGCGCGTGCAGTTGGCGGTAGGTGAGCTGCTCATCGTCCGTTGGATCATCACCTTCCCCGATGATCGCGACCTGATCGCCACGTGTCGGGACGTGGCGGTCTACGCAGTTGTAGCAGACGTTGAGCGTGCCGTCCTCGTACCAGCGTATCGATACGTTGTTGGGATCATAGGACGTGTTCTTGACTTTGGTGTAGGGCTTCATCCAGTCGATGCGCTTGCCGATTTCGCCCCAAAACCCGTTTGGATCCTGCACGGACCGATTGTACATCTCCTGGTACTTGTCCTGATTGATCCATGCGCGTTCGGCCCAATCGGCCGAAACGGGAAACGTTTTCTCCGACGACATGCGTCTTCCTCCCAAGTGGATGAACTTTTATTGCGGGCATTATGATCAGGCGGCCTCAGCCGAACAACCAACCCCTTGGTCGAAGAAAATTGGCTGTATTGTCAGATGTCAAGGCTTGGTTCGGCAATCACCCAGCCGTTTCCATCCGGGTCGCTAAAGGTTGCGAAGCGCCCCCAGCTAGCCTGACCAATGTCAGTTATTTCCAACCCCTTTTCCTTCAGACGGTCGTGAAGGCGCTCGATATCAAGGGTCTTTAGCATCATGCCCTGGGCCTGCCCGGGCTGTTGGCGCGCATTGGGGCTGATCAACGTAACGCCTGCCGTCCCTGACGGCGGGCTCATCAGAATCCAGGCAAACTGAGTCCCCCGATCTCCCTCGCCCCGTGTTTTGAAACCTAGAACCTCTTCATAGAACCGGCGGGCCTTGTCTTGATCATTAACCGCAATTGAAACGACGCTGAGCTGGAACATGCTGTCCCCTTTGTTTCCGCCCGTCCGGTGGCCGGCCATCCCAACCCGCACAAACCGCCTCGCCTGACACCTTGCTGATGGCGATGACGATACTTGGGCAGAAGACCAAGTGGGGCGCCGCGGGCAAGAAACTGGCAACCGAAACCATCGAAATCATGCGCAAAGTCGATAAACAGCGTGTTAGACATCGGCCATGACAAACAGCATTCCTGGGCTCGAAATCCCGCTGCGCCGCGAAATGTCGTTTCATTACGGTGTTCCCAGCGGCATCCTGCCAGGGGTCGTTCGCCTCGTCGCGGAAAACCCCGGCCCGTTTACGTTCAAGGGAACGAATACGTACCTGGTCGGCTCGAAATCCCTAGCCGTGATCGACCCCGGGCCGAAGGATGAGGCCCATTTCGAGGCCATACTGGCAGCGGCTCACGGGCGCCCAATCTCGCATATCTTCATCACCCACGCGCACCGGGACCATGTGGACGGCCTGGCGCGGTTGCAGGAGGCAACCGGGGCTGCCTCCGTCGCGATCGGGAGGGCTCACCTTGACGTGCCAGACGTGCTCAATTCGCCCTCTGGCAAGAGCTTCATAGACTTGACGTTCGAGCCTGACCGGCAAGTCGCGGATGGCGATGTCATTGAGGGCGAGGACTGGGCGATCGAAGTGGTCTTTACGCCGGGGCACGCACCGGACCATATCTGCCTATCGCTCAAGGATCGCGGCGTATTGTTTTCCGGCGATCACGTCATGGCTTGGAATACGACGGTGATTGCACCTCCGGAAGGGCATATGGCCGACTACATGGCATCGCTCGAGCGGCTCCTGGACTTGAACATCGACCTCCACCTGCCTGCACATGGAGGCCGGCTGGAAGATGCGCGCAGAACCGTGAAGGCCTTCCTGCTGCACCGGCAATGGCGGGAGAAAGCAATCCTCCAGGCGATCCGCAAGCGGGGGCTGACGGTGCGCGGCATCGTCGGGCTCATCTACCGTGGGCTCGATGAGGACCTGGTGACGGCGGCCTGCTTATCGGTGATGGCTCATGTCGAACATCTCAGAGAGCAAAACCTGGTCGCGTACAAAGAGCCGCTCGAATTCGACACTCAGCTCAGCGCAAGCTAGCAGTCAGTTGCATCAGCGCCGGTTGCTGCCGCGACGCCCGCCACGGCTGCGCGTCCTTCTCGCCATCGGCGTCGAAACCGTCGCTTCCAGACGCGCAACAATTTCGCGAAGCAGCCGGCGCGTTCGCTCCGCGTTGCGGCCAAGATCGTGACGCCCGTAGCGCGAGGCTGAGCGAACATCAATCTTCGCGGTCACCTGGTTGCCGCTAACGCGGACGGCGACATCATCGTAGAAACCCCAGACCAAGGTTCGGTCATAGGCCTCGATGTGGCCTTCGGCGGGTATTTCTTCACCAGGCGCGTTTGAACTCACAATGTTCATACCGAGGCGCTTCATGGCATCGACCGAAACGTCATATGCTTCAGCGACGGACCGGTTGATGAACAACGGCTTCAGATCGGGAAACGCCTGCTGTTGCTGACTCGCGAAGGGCGCACCCGGATAGTCCGGCATGTTGGCGCCAGGCGGACGTCGGGCGGCGAGCGTTTCAAATGGCGGAGGCGCGGCCGTATCCGTCGAGACGTCGTTGATCTCCGGAATGGAATTGATTGTGGGTAGCAATAGTAGCGGCCAGGCGACGACGATCAGGGAGATGAGCCCGCCCATGAACACCCGAGAGACACCACGTGAACCGTTGCGCCATATGTCGATCGTCGCCAAAACGCCCAGCGCCATCGCGAGCAGACCGCAAAAGATCGACAGCTTGAGCAGATTCAGCGCCACCGGCGTCGGTATCGAGAACAGACGGTGAAGAAACAGCGACGACAAAATCAACGCCGCACTGAATAGCGCAACGCTGCTGCACCAAACAGCGAAACGACTGGTGGTCTCTTTGAGGTCTCGCGATAGTCTCATCGAAATGCCTTTTTCGGCCCTGTCCTTTCGTATCGAAGCGTGAGAACTGCCAGACTCGCCCGGCCACGTCATCTAGTTCTAGCGATCCATCCCTAGGGAAAACCATTTGAAAGGCCACTGGCGCATTTGGTCTCGACAGCGAGTTGCCTATACTCAACCTCTTTGGCGCACGGAAGTAAGGCAGGAGCGCGGTAGCCGATGTCAGCTGGAACCAGCAAGGGTGGCGATGTGGGCCTTCGTGGGCTGCGGACGCGGACCGTGTCGGGTGTGTTCTGCGGCGCGTGTGCTATTGGAATCATTGGACTTTCCGCGACTGCCGGAGGGCAGCCGACGATTACTGACGATACTTTGCTACGGATCGCGAGCTGGAATCTGCTCGACGCTGTGGGCGCGGGCGTTCTCAAACGCGAAAAGCAGTCCCAAAAAAGATGGCGCAACACATTTGGGGCGGAGCGGCGCATTGCTTCACGGCCGAAAATCGGCGGCGATATACTTAGCGCCGACATCGTTCTACTCCAGGGGGTCAAGAGCATTCAGGAGGTCCGCCAGATCTTTCCCGCGCGCTACTGGAAGCTCATTCTCTCCCGGCAACTGCTGCGACAGAGCCGTGGGCGGATCAATGCCGAAACAGTGCTGGGTGGTGACCTAACAACTACCGCGGTGGCCGTACGCTATCAACGCGGCCTCAGGGTGACCGGCTATGAGCATCTGCTCGACCTGGGCGCCAAGCCGATCGCCGACGGGCAGACAACCCAATCCAACGGGACCGAAACCCGGAAGGACGATCCGGCTGCAGAAAACGAAACGTCGGAAAAGCCCGCACCGACGGCAGGCATGGCGCTGCGCATCGCCCACATGCGCAACAATTTCTGGGTCGTTTCAGTCGTGCTGCCGGATGCCTGCCGGATTGGTTCCGGAGCTTGCCAGTCCGCAGACGAACTCACCAAATGGGCCGACCAAAAAAGGAAGCTGGGTCTGGGGGTCATATTCGGCGGCCGGCTTCACCATAGCCTCAGACAAGCGGGCCCTAGCGGGACGTGCGCAGAACAAGAAATTGTCGCTGATCGCACATTGACCGCCGAGGCTGGAGCCGACGCCATCGCTGGCTGCGTCGCGTTCGTCGAACTCAAACCGCGTCCGGCCTCGGCTCTCTAAGGATAAAGTCTGGTCTTCGTCCACGGCGCTCCAGCGTCCTGGCGGCGAAACATCAACCGGTCGTGCAGCCGGAATGTCCGGCTCTGCCAGAACTCGATTTCCAGTGGTGTGATGCGGAACCCCGACCAATGCGGCGGGCGCGGAATTGTCCCGATGGGGTAACGCGCGGCATAGGCGGTGACGGCCTTGGCCAGTTCCATCCGGTTCTTCAGCGGTCTCGACTGCGCGGAGGCCCAGGCTCCGATACGGCTGCCGCGCGGCCGTGTTGCATAATACGCGTCTGCTTCCTCGTCGGACACCGAACTCACCGTGCCACGGAAACGGATCTGCCGCCGCAGGGACTTCCAATGAAACAGACATGCGGCCTTTCCGGTAGCGGCCAGCTCCCGGCCCTTGGCGCTTTCCAGGTTCGTGTAAAATACGAACCCACGTTCAGGTGTTACGGCCTCGTCGACACCTTTGAGGAGCACCATTCTCACATTCGGAAGGCCCTCGGCGTCGACGGTCGCGAGCGCCATGGCATTGGGATCATTCGGTTCACTGGTCTTGGCTTCTGCGAACCAGGCATGAAAAAGCAAAAAGGGATCATCGGCCCGCGAAAGGGATTCGTCAGCCTGACCGGCCAGAGTTTCAGCGTCGAGTTCTAGTCCGTCGGATTGGGTCACTTTGTATCTTTCAATTGTCAGAGTCCTTGGCGGCCGGCCAGGTGGCGTCCCAAAAAGGGGCACGCCTTCAGCTCACTTTAACGAATGTGCGCCACACTCAGCAAACGTCTGGTCCGACAGTGATGGATCTGTTCACGGGCCGCCTGCAGCGTCGTCAATAGTGAGTTATTCCGGATGCGTTCTATCGCCTGTTTCAGGGCCATTTTCGTAACTGTGGCCTTCAGCTTGTGTGCCATTCTGTTTGCCTATCAGGCCTCCGTTAGCGCCAACGCCCAAAACGACGCCGGCCGCTCAGCTGAGACATCTCCGAGAATCGCGAAAGCCCGCCCGTTCACGGCCGATGACCGCGTCGCCGCGCTGGAAAGCGTTCACATCGCGCTCACCGAAGTGGGCGATGGAGCACGATATGTCTGGCGACGCCAACATGGCAGACTGGCCGGCGTCATCCAGCCGACGGAATCGTTCCTCGATGCCAAAGGGCGTGTGTGCCGCCACATCATTGTATTGCTAAACTCCGGGACAAAATCGAAGAAGACCGAGGCCGTGGCCTGCCGCCTCGAAAATGGCGTATGGCGCTTTGACAGCTGACCGGCCATCACTCCAATAAAAAGCTCAGATCGCGTCTGAACCCGCCCCTTCCATGTTTTGGGCGGGTTTTAAGCATTGCCAAAACCGCGCAGCTGGACCGTGATGCCCTTTCGTGTAGGATGCCGGCCATTCTGGGGCCTGGCCGGGTTTTTCGGGAGCGGCTTGGCTTGTCGCAAATCTTTGCCAGGACGGCGCCGGGGACGCGCCATTCTTAGAGATCAGACCGGACCCCGGCTCAAAAGCAACGAAGAAGGGCAACCGAGAAATGAGTGAAGCTGCGCCTGGTTCTCCTGGTGCCTCCAGCAATCTTATGTCGGGCAAGCGTGGCCTCATCATGGGCGTCGCAAACAACCGCTCGATCGCCTGGGGCATCGCGAAGGCCTGTGCCGCACACGGTGCGGACTTGGCATTGACCTATCAAGGTGAGGCACTCAAGAAGCGCGTTGAACCGCTGGCTGTTGAGCTGGGTTCGCGGCTGGTGCTGCCGTGTGACGTCACGGACGGGGCATCGATGGACCAAGTCTTCGCGACGCTCCAGAAGGAATGGGGACGGCTCGACTTCCTCGTCCACGCCATAGCATTCTCGGACAAAGCCGAACTCGACGGCCGGTACGTCGATACCTCGGAAGGCAACTTCACCCAGACCATGCTGGTGTCCTGCTACTCGCTGACCGCGTTAGCGCAGCGCGCCGAGAAGCTCATGGATGACGGCGGTTCGATCCTCACGCTGACCTACTATGGCGCTGAGAAGGTGATGCCCCACTACAACGTCATGGGAGTTGCGAAGGCGGCGTTGGAGGCCAGCGTGCGCTATCTGGCAGCCGACCTAGGCAAGTCGGGAATTCGCGTCAACGCGGTTTCGGCCGGGCCAATCAAGACGCTTGCAGCATCCGGGATATCCGACTTCCGCTACATCCTGAGGTGGAACGAGTACAATTCGCCGCTGCGGCGTACCGTGACGATTGAAGAAGTTGGCGGCGCCGGAATGTATTTGCTGTCCGACCTATCGCGCGGTGTGACCGGCGAAATCCATCATGTCGATGCCGGATATCACGTGCAGGGCATGAAGAATGAAGAAGCTCCCGATATAACCGTCACGCGAAGCGACGCGGGATGAGCCGGCGACGGCCCGTCTCGCTTGGGTCTGAATGGCAGGGCTTACGGCATCGGCAAGGGGGCGGCATCGCGTGCAAAACGGCATAACCGTCTACTGCATCCGTCACGGTCAGACGGACTGGAACGCGCAGTCCCGCTACCAAGGCCAGGAAGACATCGCGATCAACGAAATCGGACGAGAGCAGGCCCGCCGGAACGGAGAGGCTTTGCGGGCCTTCCTGCCTGGGATAGCCGCCGCGCATTTCGTATCGAGCCCGCTGTCACGAGCCCGAGAAACCATGCGGATCATCCGCGAAGCACTGGGGCTTCCCGCCGAGGACTACGCCACCGACGAGCGGCTGCTCGAAGTTCATTACGGTGCTTGGCAGGGGCAACTTTTGGAGACCCTCAAGGTGACGGATCCTGAAGCGCTCGCGGCACGGCGTGCGGATCCGTTCCAGTTTCGACCGCCGGGAGGGGAAAATTACGCCGACCTCATGCAACGAACGTGCGATTGGCTGGCAACGTTGACGCGCGACACGGTGGTGGCGACCCATGGCGGCATCACAAGGACATTGCGAGCGCAGCTGCTCGATCTCGACCCCGAAAAGATTCTCGACCTTGAGGTTCCTCAAGATCGCGTCTTGATCCTGCGCCGGGGTGAGATGCAATGGTTGTAAATGCGATTAAGACACAGAGTGTGGCGCAAAAACAAGAAAGGACCGGAGCAGCGGCAGCTCCAGCCCTCTCAACGCCAATGGGACCGCTCGAGACCGGCTGCTCAAGGCCGACAGGAGCCATCCCGTTCTGTTTCGACTCATTCTGCCATGTTGGCTAGTACCGACCCAAGCGAGTGGTTCGATTGCGGCAGAACTTGTCTATAAACGCTGGTGACGCACGAAAGGCCGATAAATCGTGCCTTGCGCTTGCTTGCGTGCCCAGTTTCTCCGTCCGCCTTGTCGATTGCAATGGCTGGCCTTGAGGCCGAGCCCATAGCCACGGCAGAGTCTGGAACTCCCTTGCCGAGTTCGTCTTGGGTGACGAAATCCTGTGGGAATCACGCATTAACTCAATGATTTCATAATCTGCGTCGCGCCATCTTGTCATCTTTATTGATGCAGTTGAGGGGTCCAGAGCTACCGTGGAGCGTCGGTTGGATTTTTTTGCAACACTATCGGGCAGTCCGTTGGCGTTGCATGATAAGCTGCACTCAAGGTCCTGCTGCAAAACAAAATGTCACACAACACATTCGGTCATCTGTTTCGCATAACCACCTGGGGCGAGAGCCACGGGCCCGCCATTGGCTGCGTCGTTGACGGCTGCCCGCCGGGAATTGCTTTGACTGCAGACGAAATTCAACGTGAGCTCGATCGGCGCAGACCGGGACAATCGCGGTTCACAACGCAGCGTCGCGAGCCTGACAGTGTGGAGATCCTGTCGGGTGTCTTCCAGGATTCCGACGGCCGGCAGGTGACGACGGGCACGCCCATCTCACTGTTGATCAAAAATGTTGATCAGCGCTCCAAGGACTACGGCGACATTGCACAGAAGTTCCGTCCTGGACATGCCGATTTCACATATGAAGCCAAGTACGGTATCCGCGATTTTCGCGGTGGCGGGCGTTCGTCGGCGCGTGAAACGGCGATGCGGGTGGCCGCTGGGGCGATTGCACGAAAGGTCCTCGGCGGCATTACCATCAGCGGCGGATTAGTGCAGATGGGCCCTCACAAGATTGATCGCAGCCGGCTCGACTGGAGCAGGGTCGATGACAATCCGTTCTTCTGTCCTGATCCCGGTAGCGTCCAAGGATGGGCGGATTATCTCGACGCCATCCGCAAGGACGGTTCGTCCATTGGGGCGATTGTAGAGATAGTGGCGGATGGTGTGCCCGCCGGGATAGGCGCGCCGCTTTATGGCAAGCTCGACCAGGAGCTCGCCTCCGCGATGATGAGTATCAACGCCGTCAAGGGCGTTGAAATCGGCGAAGGCATGGCGGCAGCCGAGCTAACGGGTGAAGAAAACGCTGACGAAATCCGCGTCGGTGCAGACGGGCAGCCGAAGTTTCTGTCAAACCATGCCGGCGGCGTTCTCGGAGGGTTGTCGAGCGGTCAGCCAGTCGTGTGCCGCTTCGCCGTTAAGCCAACGTCCTCGATCCTGACGCCACGACGGACCATCGATCGCGACGGCAATGAAACCGAGATCGTTACAAAGGGACGCCATGATCCGTGTGTCGGTATCCGAGCGGTTCCCGTGGGCGAGGCGATGATGGCGCTGGTGCTCGCCGACCAGCTGCTGCGCCACCGCGCGCAATGCGGAAATGTTTCAAAGTAAACGCCGAACTTTTCCGAGACAGAGTTGCCAATTCAGGCCTGCAATGTCAGGCTACGCTGCGGTGCAACACGGGCTCGAAACAAGCGGCAGAGTGTGCCCGGGTTTGTACGGTCGAGCGTTGGAATGGGCCTACTTGAACCCATTGCCAGAGATTGTGCGCGAGGGGAGCGGATTGGATGGCCGAAGCACCGCCCAGCGATATTCGTGAATTCGGCGGCTACACGGTTCGATACGGACATGAGAAGGGACAGTTTCGCGTCTTCGTGCTGTCCGCCATAGGCATCGCGTTCAGCGTATCGGCATTCTACATGGGCAGCGAGCTTCTGCTCGCCATCGGCATCGCGGCGCTTGGAACGGCCTATTACTTCTTCCCCCTTATTGAAAGCGATCGACCGCGCCTTGGAGCCAATCAGTACGGCGTGTTTATCGAGGGGCTGGGGCTTATCGGCTGGCGCTCGATCGGAACAATCGACACGGTCCATATCGCCGTCCGGACCATGATGACGCATGAGTTACATATCAAGCTTACACAGCCACTGGAGCAAGCGCTGCTGGTGGATTGGCGCGGTATGCCGATCTACAGGCTGTTGATGCGATTGCCCTGGACCATGTCGCACAACAATACGATCCGCGTGAACCTTGAGCCATTTGCCGATCCACCTGATGAGATCGAGCGCACCTTGAAGCGTATGCAGCGGCACTACAGCAGCTAAGGATCAGACCGGCAGCGGGACGTCAGCCGCCGCAAAGGCGCGTTTCTGGCGAGCGGAGACAGTGCTCAGGTCAAAGTCCTCGATCGTTTCGTTGAACAATCTGTACCAGTTCAGTTTCGCATCAAGGTGGAGGAAGACCCCGCCCAGGCCGATGGCCGCGCGGTCCATGAAGACGAATTCCCGAGGAACGGTCACCGGCCCCTTCTCCTTGAGGACCTTGCGGACATGCATCATCTCCCGCCGGCCATACTCCCCAGGGGTGGTCTGGTCGGCGATGGTGCGCTCACGGTCGTCAAGCAGCGGGCCGTATATGAACTTCGCCCAGACGGTCAGCCCGTCGATGAGTTCGTCGGTGAGGCCTCTGAACCCCCATTCCTCGTAGGCGGCAACGACCCTGTCGCGGTCGCCGGCGAGCAGCCCTTGATAGAGATTCACAACACCCTGGACGAAAGTCGGCGGGAATGAGCGAATGCAACCGTAGTCCAACAGATTGATCCCGGCCGGTCTGCCGTCCTGCGAAAACACGGTGTAGTTGCCCAAGTGCGGGTCTCCATGGATCACGCCGTGGTGGCTGAAGGGGTACCACCAGGCCCGAAACATCGCCCGCGCGATCTGATTGCGGTCTTCAAGAGAGTGCTCTTTGAAGCTGAGCAGCGGCTCACCGTCGAGCCAGTTCATTGTCAACAAGCGGCCGGTGGACAGCTCAGTTATGACCTCTGGAACGCGAATGAGGGGTTCATCAGCAAAGATGTCGGCATAGAGCCGCGTGTGGCGTGCTTCGAGATCATAATCAAGTTCTTCGCGAAGGCGCGATGCGATCTCAGTGAAGATCTCCTTGGTGTCGACTCCGGGCTCCATGCGCGCATGCAGCTGGAAAACGAATTTGAGCTGGTTGAGGTCCGCTTCAACGGCCGACTGCATATCCGGGTATTGAAGCTTGCAGGCCAGGTTACGGCCATCCGGATGGACGGCGCGATGGACCTGACCGAGCGATGCCGACGCGGCGGACTGCAGTTCGAAGCTTTTGAAGCGGCTTTGCCAATCGCGGCCGAGTTCCGCCGTCATGCGGCGGCGAACAAACGCCGGCCCCATCGCCGGAGCCTGGCTTTGCAACTGCGCAAGTTCGCGGGCGTACTCCTTTGGAAGCGCCTCGGGAATGGTCGAAAGCAGCTGAGCCACCTTCATGATCGGGCCTTTAAGGCCACCGAGCGCCATCGCCAGGTCGCGAGCCGCCTTATCGCGGTCCTGCTCAATGCCGAGCAGGCGCTGGCCGGCGTACCGCGCGGCCACGGTGCCAACATTGGTGCCGACCCTGGCGTAACGCGAGGCCCGGGCGGTGAAACGATTGTCTTCGTTGCTCATGCAGTCCTTGCCAATGGAGGACACCGTCGGAGCGCTGTTCATCGCCCGCAGGCTTGGTGATGAAGAGTACGCACCAAATGCCTGCTGGATCAAATGAAGCTGGCTGAGGCATCGGGTCCCCCGCCCTTCACCCGCCGCAGTGAGTGAGGCTCCGCCAATCGCCGGCGTCTATGGCAGCTCAGCGGTTTTCCTCGTTGAGCATTTCGAAGAACTTCTGCGGGCCGCCAGGGCGTGACAAATCGACTTCGCTGGCGAACACGGCGGGATCGCGGTCACGTCGCGAGGAGCCGCTGTACTTGCGATTGGATCGCTGGGACTTGCTGTGCTTGGCATGTCCGTGCTTGTAACCCGTGTTGTGGGCGTCGGCCGGAGTAACGGACCAAATACCGGTAAGCGAAGCGGAGAAAGCAATAATGGCCGCCGCGATGGCTGCACGAGAATATGTAATCGAATACATGAACCAAACCTCGTAAGGGTCAACGACTGTCTGCGGACGATGTTGCCACGCTAATCTGCGAGTTCAACGCACGCTGTTGTGAACATCCGCCAAGCCGGCCGGATGATGCCGGCTCATCAGATGCCCTGCCCTTCGGTCTCGCGCTCCAATTCGCGCAGCCGCTGGTCGGCATCAGGCCAAAACGGGTGTACCGACATCAGCTTGCGATGTGCGGCCAGGGCGCCGGCCTTCTGTCCGGTCTCCTCCAACATTCTGGAAAGGCCTTCGAGCGCCTTGTAGTGGTTTTCGTCCAGCGCCAGCACACGGCGCAGATCACCCAGCGCGCGTGCGAACTCATTGCGCGAGTAGTGTACAACGGCGCGCTGGTGCCAGCCCTCTGCATAGTCCGGTGCGAGGTCAACGACCGCGTCGAGGAATCTCTGCGCTAGGGCGTAGTCTTTCTGAGAGAGGGCCAATGTGGCGCGTTGCATGAGCACGGCTATGGTGTCGCCGTGGCCAAACAACCAGATGCGTTCGATGACACCGGCGATTTCGGTGCCAACTTCGGCGTTCTTAGCGGTTGCTAGCAGAGCGTAGAGATTGGCGAGAACCTCGGCGCGTTTGAGCGGGGAGTCAGGTGGCTCCTCCAAAACGCGCTTGTGATAGGGTTTCTCCGGCGGTTCGGCCTGGTTCTTGGGTATGGGCTCAGCCTTGCCACCGGGAAGAGGGGCCTGAGCATAGCTCGCACCGGCAAACGATACGAATACAGCCCACATCACAACGGCAGCGATGGAGCGGATGAACTCTGATCTGTTTTGGTAAGTCAACATGGACGGCAGGTTAGAGCCGGCCTGCCGCAACTGTCAAAGGGTCTAGCGATCGTCGCCGACCATACCCGCAGACCCCAATATGCCCCCCGCAGCCATGGCCGCGTTAGACCTGGCTCATTCAGCCCTGACGCGCCTTGAAGCGACGCTGGGTCTTATTGATGACGTAAAGCTTACCGCGGCGGCGAACCAGTCGGTTGTCGCGATGTCGCGAACGCAGCGACTTCAAGGAATTGCGGACTTTCATAGCGAAACCCGTACGAGTTTGATGTTGGCAATCCGGCTGGCAAAAACAAAATGCGCGCCGCGCGTCCACGCGACCCGCAGCTTTTTCATGCCCCGGTCAGGATCCGCCGCAAAATATGTGCGCGGCGCTTGAAAGTCAACCTTGGAGCCTTTGGCGGGGCTGCACCCGTTTTGGCGCTGTTAACCATTGCCATCAGCATTTCACTCACAACCCCAGCCGCGCGGCGGTCAAATAGCGGCTCATGGCCGTATTGCTCCTTTGCCCGACCGGACCTTGTCGCATAATTAGAGTGCACTCGATCCTCTTCGGCGTCGGCATCCTCGGCCGTCAGCGCAGAGATGGACTTTTCAGCATCTCGGATGTTCCTTGTTATTCCAATGGTCTCGCGCATACGTTCGCGATCGTCAGCATCGGTACGAATGCCCACGGCCCCTTTCGCTGTCTGCGCGCTGATGCTCAACAGGGCTGGCATGGGCTAAAATCTCGAGGCTCTCACGGTGTCGATCAAGCGATGCATGATGTCGCGCAAGATTGCGTTCTCTTCCGGGCTCAGGTGCGCTGTGAAGTGTTGTTGAATCGCTGGGCCGTAAACTTTCCAAACCTCGGTTTTCATGTCGCGGCCTGCCGGCGTCAGGCGCGCATAGGCGCCGCGGC
>JARFQY010000228.1 GCA_029287535.1 Filomicrobium sp. | reverse complement strand
GGTATGATCAGGGCGAAGCTGAATGGGTGATGGTCGTGGCCGGTCGGGCCAGACTTACAATCGCCGCTGAATCGAGTGACCGTCATCTCGACGCCGGCGACGCGATCTATTTGCCCGCGGGCTGCCGGCACCGTGTCGCCTGGACTGATCCTGTGCAACAAACGGTTTGGCTGGCGCTGTTCGTGGACGCGGAGCTCAACCCCTGCATCGGCGATCTGATGACGTCCCGTTCGAATGAGGAAAGTTGACGAGGCGTGGTCGATCAGCGCCTGTTTTTTGCCATCCGCATCAAGTCGGTGAATTCGCTGACCGCCGACTGCAGTGCCGTTCGCACGCCCGATTCAGCAATGTCATGGCCGGCATGATCTAGAATCGTCAATTTGCAGTCTGGCCAGCGCTGGCACAGCGCATGCGCTGACTGCGGCGGGCAAAGCAGGTCGTATCGGCCTTGGACGATGACGCCGGGAATGCCGGCGAGCCGGTCGGCATTGTTGAGGAGTTCGTCCGGGGCCAGGAAGAAATCTTTTGCGATGTAATGGGCTTCCATCAACGGGGTGGGAGGTAGCCGGCCGGGCTTATCGGAAAGCGCCGGCAGCTGCACGTCGCCCGGCTCCAGGAGTGACAGTGCCCGTTCATAGCGGCTCCAAATGGCGGCGGCGGGGGCGTGCGTTTTCGGATCAGGGTCGTTAAGCCGACGCAGATAGGCCGCAAGCGGTTCGCCGCGTTCGGCTTCGGGCAGAGCCTCTATGAAAGCTTGGTGAAGCTCGGGTCTGAAAATCCGCGGCCCCTTGAGGAAAGCCCACTCGACCTCGCGCGCGGTCCCCAGGAAGAC
This sequence comes from Filomicrobium sp., assembly GCA_029287535.1. Classification (GTDB taxonomy): domain Bacteria; phylum Pseudomonadota; class Alphaproteobacteria; order Rhizobiales; family Hyphomicrobiaceae; genus Filomicrobium. The sequence continues at coordinate 15,087 of JARFQY010000228.1, read as the reverse complement.
GGCGCGCAATACAAGGGCGGCGACACGCTCGGGATGGGCCTGGGCATAGGCCAGTGCCAGTGTGGAGCCCCAGGACCCGCCTGTGACGATCCACCTGTCGATAGAATGGAATTCGCGGATGCGTTCGATGTCCGCGATCTGATGCGCGGTGGTGTTCGCGTCCCGGCATAGGTACGGGTGAGAGCGTCCAGCGCCGCGCTGGTCGAAGAGGATGGCGTGGTTCAGGTTGGGGTCGAACAACGCCCGATGGGCATGCTGCGATCCGCTGCCGGGACCGCCGTGCAGGTATACTGCTGGAACGCCGTCCCTGCGCCCGACTTCCTCGACGTACAGCCAATGCCCGTCGCCGACATCCAACATAACCGCATCGAATGGGCGGAAGGGGTGGGGATGGCTCTTTGGGACTGTCATCTCGGGAATGTGAGTTGGTTTTGACAAGGGTGTTGTGTGGCTTGCTGGTTCAAGGATGCTTTGGTTAGACGTAATTCGGGTTGTGCTGATGGACTTTTGCGGACGCGAAGTTCGATGACCTTCCAGCGCCAGTCCTTCAACACCAGTACGCCGCAGTAGAGCCGATCGGGTTCAAATCTGTCACGCATGTCGATTTCAAAGCGGGTTGGTGAGGTGAATGCCGCCCGCTCAACCTGCGACCACGCATCGGCCATGCGTTGTGTCAGAGAGAGGCCTTCATCAGCGTCCTGGCGGCCAAGAGCGTCCACGTTAACCGTTCGGCCGTAACTGAACAACTTTGGCAGGCCTGTCGGAGTTGCATACAGCTCTACGATGCCATCAACCGCGTTGCGGCCATAGTAGGCCTTGAATCTTGCCCATAACCCCTGGCGTTGAGGTTTGTCTTCAAGGGAGGCATCGATCGGTTCCAAAACAAGGTCGGCCATCGATTCCTTGAGGGTGGCCTTCACCGGCGCCCATTCGAAGTGCCGCGCGAGATAGGCGCTGTCCCCCGACTTGATTGCTTCCCTGATGGACCAAGCTGTGTGCAAGGGCCAGGCGACATAGACCGCCGCGCAGATCAACAGGCCGACCGCCACCAGTATTCGCCGCATCAGACGTTCTCTCAGGCTCCCTCTGGACCAATCCATCCGAATCTTAATGCCACTTTTGCAAGAACAATGGGGCTTATCGCGGGCACATCAGCGTGGACCGGCGCCAATGGAGCTATCAAACCGCTGGGGCCGAGCGGGATGCCTACGTTCTAATTGGTGCCGCAGATCGCCTTCAGGGCGCGCCAATCGGCGTCGTTCAGCGCCGGTTCCGACTCGTAGGCCTTCTGTTGAAGTGCCTTGGCCAGCCGTTCCTTGGTGATTGGATGGGTGCTCAGGAGATTGCCCAAATCGCTTTCCTTAAGGCCCTCAATTTTACTCATGCGAGCGAAGAAACCGGCGAGGCCCTGTGCGGAGATTTTTGATTCCCGCAAAATCCGAAGAGCATGGTCGTCGGCCTGGCCTTCGGCGTCACGTGAGTATGAGAACTGGAGCAGGGTCACGCCGACGCTGCTTAACGTGCCGCCGCCGCCGGTCAGCAATTCTGCCGCCGCGGTCAAACCGATGGCGCGGATCAGGCCAGTCTCCGGATGGCGTTCGATGCCGTGCCCCATCTCATGGGCTAAAACTCCGGCGATCTCGTCGGGCCCCTTGGCGCTCTCGATGAGGCCACGAGTCAGAACAATGTTCTCGCCAGGTGTCGCGAAGGCATTGATGAGGTCGCGGTCGATGACGACCACATTGAAGCCGTTGGTGATATTTGCCGCCTTTGAGAGCTTGGCGGTGAGCGTGTCGAGGACGGCGCGGCCCTCGGCTTCATTGCATGTGGCGTGCCCCTGGCCCATGGCATTCACGACCTGCCGCCCCATGGTCTTCCTTGCCTCGTCAGGCAGCATCATCGCCATGGTGCGGGCGGGCGAAAATTCGACCATCCAGATGCCAATGGCAACAGCGATGAGGGCCACCGTCGCCCAAAGCCACGGGCGGGCGCTGCGCCAGCGTTCAGCTGAGGCCGTAAGGTGAGGGGCACACTGGGCCAGGCTTCTCGCGAACTTGGGACCAGGAACAAAAAGCGTGGCGCCTGGCTGGTGGGAACTGGTGACGAGCGCATCGATGGCGTGCCGGGTCAATGGCTCCGAAGTGGTCAGCGCGCCGTACGGCCAAATCTGCGGAGCTTCGGAGGCCTTGCGCACTATTGCGATGCCGCGCTCGGTAAGCTCCACAAACACATCGGTGGAGCTCGCCGTTCTGCCGTCGGAAAACCGCGCTTCGAAGCGCTGATGGGCAAAGTCAGAAGGCATCGACATCAAAAGCCTGCGCTAAGCCTTCACCTGTCGACACCTGTGCGGCCTCGCTTTGCGCAATCTGATCAAGCGGCACGGGGCCATTGATAGAGAGGTGACTGATAAGATAGCCCATCGAGCGGGCCTGTGTGACAGGCAGAAAGAGTGTAAACGAAAGCGCCAGTATGAAGATCAGGATTGGCACAGAGATGGCAGCAATCTGAGTTCGGAAGTCCGGGCCCAGAATAGAGGCCAGCGGCTGGCCGACAAGGCTGACGGCGGCTGTCGCGATTAGCGAAATGAGCAGTATGACAAAGATCATGAGGATGAGGACCCCGGCCATCAGAATAAGGATGTTGGTCATATCGATCCACAGCAGGCCGGCGCCGGTGGCTGTGCCTTTGAATTGCGCGCCTTCAAAATGGGTGCATCCGGCGAAGTAATTGATAGTGCGCGCGCGGTACCAGGCGCTGATGAGCAAATAGAGGAGGTAGGCGACCGCAATAACCGGCAATACGCCGAGGGTGATCATCTGCGCGACCTCTGGCTTAAGTTGGCCGTCTGGCGTCAAACCATCGGGGCCGAATGAACTGTGCAGCGAAGCCATGACGGCGCCAATCGCGAGAATGCCGGCAATGAGAATCGCGCACACGCCACACCACATGATTGCGAATGGGACATAGAGTGGACCGGAATCGCCTTTGAAAGAAAACGTTCGATCGCCGAACATGGCGTGGTTCGTGATCATGCTTTGCAGCTTTGTCGTGCGCCAGGGAATGATCCAACCGAGCGTGATTGGAATGAGCAGTATTGTCCAGAAGTAGGTCCAGCCGTAGTTCCACGAGTTGCCGGCCAAGCTGCCGCGTATGCCGCGCCAGTTGGTGCGCAAAAGGCGATAGCGCTGCGCACGGTAGATGCCGACGCCAATGAGCAGGAATATAGCGACGTAGAATGCTAGTGAGACGAGCTCCACAATCTGCGAGCCCGGCGCGAAAGCGATTGCCACGGCCACCATAAAGAGCAGCATGGGCAGCAAGATAACGCCGAAGACGATGATAAAGCCGAGGAAGAGTTCCTTGCCGGTGCCGGTGTAGGCCAGGGGTTCTCCGTTAAGGCGGATGGCTGACCAGAGCCGCTTGCGGACTTCGGTTCTGGCCCAGAAGTCATAGATGCCCAGGGTCATGAGGCGATAGACGAAATTGGCGAACGATAGACCGATCATACCAATGGGAGGCAGCCACGAGAGTTCCAGGGAACGGCCTGCCGCCGCCGGGGCGGTCAATTCTTCGTTGGCCATGCTGTCCATGTTCGTCGCCCTCCCCCCGTTGCGCCGCCGCCATCTCATGCATCATACGTCTCTTTGACACCATATCGCCTTCACCCTGCGCCTGTTTGGCCGTGTGGCGGTCGTTTGGAGGACAAAGTAGCGATTTACTTCGGTGCCTCGAAGGCCGATAAACAAACGTGTTTGAGACCGGTACTTCATTCGAGCGGATATCTACCTGATCTCACGCGAATCATTTGTCGTAACGTGGTGTCTTAACGCGGAATTAAGGCAGTATGCATCTGTTGCTAGCTGGCAACTCTATAGGGGCAGGCACGCCACCTTTGAGCCACAAACCAAGATCATCGTGCAGCTCGGATCACGGAGACGACAGCCAGATTCGCCCTGCGAATGTTGCAGCTGTCCGGCGGGCTCGTCTCAGCTTTGAGTTGTTTTGTTGCAAACGTCGAAACGCATTCAAGCGTCTCGGCCGTTTTGTGCTCACCACGGCCTGTGGGAAGGATTAAGAAAAGCAATGAGTGCGCGGTCGTTCGATAAGTCCAAATTGCCAAGCCGACACGTGACAGTAGGGCCGGCGCGTGCGCCGCACCGCTCTTACTACTATGCGATGGGCCTCACCGAGGAGCAGATTAACCGCCCGTTCGTCGGTGTCGTGAGCTGCTGGAATGAAGCGGCCCCCTGCAACATCGCATTGATGCGTCAGGCGCAAGCGGCAAAAGCGGGCGTTGACGAAGGCGGTGGTACCCCAAGAGAGTTCTGTACGATCACCGTGACCGACGGCATTGCCATGGGGCATCAGGGCATGAAGTCGTCCCTGGTTTCCCGCGACGTGATCGCCGATTCCATCGAGCTCACCATGCGCGGCCATTGCTATGACGCCATGGTCGGCATTGCCGGCTGCGACAAATCGTTGCCAGGCATCATGATGTCGATGCTACGGCTCAATGTGCCGAGCGTCTTTATGTATGGCGGGTCGATATTGCCCGGGACCTACAAGGGACGCGATGTCACCGTTCAGGACGTCTTTGAAGGCGTCGGGATGCACTCGGCGGGCCGCATGAGCGATGAGGATCTGCACGACCTTGAATGCGTTGCCTGTCCATCCGCCGGGTCTTGCGGCGGTCAATTCACGGCCAACACCATGGCTTGTGTCTCCGAGGCCATTGGGCTTGCACTGCCCGGCTCGGCCGGCGCTCCGGCGCCCTACGAAAGCCGCGACCATTATGGTGTTGAGAGTGGCAAGGCGCTGATGCGTCTTGTTGCCGAGAATCTCCGGCCGCGAGACATTTGTACCCGGGAAGCCTTCGAAAACGCCGCGACGATCGTGGCGGCAACGGGTGGATCAACGAACGCAGCTCTCCATCTGCCGGCGATGGCTCACGAGGTCGGAATCGAATTTGACCTGTTCGATGTTGCAAAGGTCTTCCGCCGCACACCGTACATCGCCGATCTCAAGCCGGGCGGCAAGTACATCGCCAAGGATGTCTATGACATTGGCGGGGTTCCCCAGATCCTGAAGGCGTTGCTGGAGGGCGGGATGCTGCATGGTGACTGTATGACGGTCAGCGGCAAGTCGATGGGCGACAACCTCGAAGACGTGAAGTTCAATACTGAGCAGAGAGTCATTTATCCGGTCTCCAATCCGATTACGCCGACGGGCGGAGTCGTGGGATTGCGCGGCTCGCTGGCTCCTGAAGGTGCGATCGTAAAAGTCGCAGGCATGCAGAATCTTAAGTTCCGAGGGCCGGCGCGCTGTTTTGATTGTGAAGAAGATGCCTTCGAGGCTGTCGAATCGCGGAAATACGAGGAAGGTGAAGTCATCGTCATCCGTTATGAGGGACCAAGGGGGGGGCCGGGCATGCGGGAGATGCTCTCGACGACCGCGGCGCTCTACGGTCAGGGTGTCGGCGACAAGATGGCTCTTATTACGGACGGGCGTTTTTCCGGAGCAACGCGTGGTTTCTGTATCGGGCATGTCGGTCCCGAGGCAGCAGTCGGCGGGCCAATTGGGCTCGTTAGGGACGGGGATATTATCAGCATTGATGCAGAGGCAGGGACATTGGACCTCGAGGTGGATGCTGAGGAACTTGAGCGGCGGCGCAAGGACTGGACGCTGCCGGATAATCCATATCAAAGCGGCGTGCTCCGAAAATATGCGGAGCAGGTCGGACCGGCGCGTTATGGGGCAGTGACGCACGCCGGCGGAAAAGCGGAAGTGACCTGCTATGCGGACATTTGATCTTGGAAATAGCCGGCTTGCCGCGCTGAGCTTCGCGGTCATGCTGGCAAGCCTGGTGGCAATTACCACGATGCCGGCTTCGGCGTCGCCTAGATTCACTTCACCCGAGGACGCGCTACGACAGGGTATTAGCGCTTACAACGCCGGTTACAACGAGATCGCGATTCCCGCGCTCGAATATGCTGCGGATGCGAACCTGTTTCTCGGTTCCTATTTCCTGGCCAAACTGTATTCGGACAGCAATAGCGCGCACACAGATCACGGAAAGGCCTACCTGCTCTATCAGAAGATCGCCAGAGAGCACGCCGATGTTGATCCGATCATCGACGCGCGCGCTCCGTTTGTGGCCAAAGCCCTAACAGCACTGGCGAAGTACATGCGTATCGGGCTGCCGGAAATCCATCTTGCGGAAAACCCTCGGCAAGCGGCTGAGTACTTCAACCATGCGGCGACGATCTTCAATGATGAAGATGCGCAGTTTGAATTGTCGAAGATGCAACTCAGCGGTCAAGGTGTGGCAGTGGATATTGCCCGGGGACGGCATTGGCTGTCGGTGCTGTCGCAGGAAGGGCACGCCGGCGCGCAGGCTTTCCTCGCCGATCTTTACTGGCGTGGCAAGTTCACACCGAAGGATCAGGTGCGGGCACTCACTTTGATCTCGGTCGCCGTGAAGAATGCGCGCCCGGGTGACCGGATTTGGATCGAGGACATTTATCAGAATATCTATTGCGGCGCTTCTCAGGGCGTTCGCGAACAAGCAACTGGGATGGTTGCGGATTGGGACGACCGATATGGCCGTAAGCCGGCGCTGCCTGGGAGGTCTTCACTTGGTGCCTTCGAAGCCAGCGTGAACCGGACTTGTGCTGACGGCCGCCCCGTTCCCATGAGCGCGGGGGAAGTTTCCCTATCGCCGCGCTCCACGTTCCAAGTCGCCGGACCGCGAGACAATGACGGGCGTACGCCCAGCGGTGCGAGCGCCAAAGAAGAGCCACCGGCATTCATGCGCGGTAACACCGGGCGCGGAGGGTTCCGCCGCTAAGGGCTGCGGGAACTCATCGCGGCCAATCTATCCCAGCCGCGCTAAGGGTCTGTGTTGAGCGGTCTTCCTAGGTGACCCGGCGGCTGTAAAGTACGATCCCTTGGGCTCTCAATCTGAGTGCCGCGGATCGAAATTGCCTACACAGGCAACACCGGCGCTGTCCCCGAGGTGTGAAGGACGGCCCTACACTCTCCAGCACATAGCTTCCCTCCAACGGGCCATTGGTTGCAAATTTGGTCGGCAGCGATTGACATCATCGCTTCAACGACCTGTCATAAGGTCGTTTGTCTTCAGCCGCTTACGGACACATTCGACCGGTGGGCGGCTCAGTCCCGACAGCCATAGCCAATTGTCCGAGTTTCCAGATGGAGTTTGCCGCGCCATGTCCAACGAAAAAGATGTCCGCAACGAGATTTCGCGGTTTGTCGAGGCGGAGATGGTCGACAACTTCGATGAAGAACTGGAGATGGAGCTTGATGATGCCCGACTGGAGCGGCTGCTAGGCGAGCAGCTCGACGAAGATGATAGCTCAGGCGTCACGCTTGGTCGCGGTGTCTACTTCCGTGAGCTGTTCCGGCTGCAAACGGAACTCATAAAGCTGCAGGACTGGATCGTCGATCAGAAGTTGAAGGTGGTCGTGATATTCGAAGGACGCGATGCCGCCGGAAAGGGTGGATCGATCAAGCGCATTACCCAGCGACTGAACCCTCGTGTGTGCCGCGTCACCGCGCTGCCGGCACCAAGCGACCGGGAAAAAACCCAGTGGTACTTCCAGCGTTTCGTGCCTCACCTGCCCGCGGCCGGCGAGCTCGTGCTGTTTGACCGGTCGTGGTACAACCGCGCCGGCGTCGAACGCGTTATGGGCTTTGCGAAAGAAGACGACGTTGAGGAGTTCTTCCGATCTGTGCCGGAGTTCGAAAGGATGCTTGTTCGATCCGGGATTATCCTTATCAAATACTGGTTCTCAATCAGCGATGAGCAGCAGAATTTGCGCTTCGAGATGCGCAATCGTGACCCCATGAAGCAATGGAAGCTGTCACCGATGGATTTGGAATCGCGGCGGCGCTGGGAGGACTATACCAAGGCCAAGGAAGATATGCTGGCGCGTACGCATATACCTGAGGCACGCTGGTGGATCGTCGAAGGTGATGACAAGAAGCGCGCGCGACTCAACTGTATCTCGCATTTGTTGAGTCAGATCCCCTACGAGGAGCTTCCGCGCGAGAAAGTCGACCTGCCGCCGCGCGAGCACTCGCCAGACTACGAGCGCCAGGAGATTCCAAGCGATCTGTATGTGCCAGCGATTTGGTAGGCTGGACTTCTTTGTGGGCCGCTTGCAGCAGCCGGATTGAAGGTCATGGCCGATTGGGATGCAAAGTACGCGGCGGCGCCGGAGGGGCTGTTTGGCACCGAGCCGAGCCAATATCTGCGGCAGATCGTTGCCCGGTCCGATTTCAAGTCGCGGTCATGTCTTTGTCTGGCGGACGGCGACGGACGCAACAGCCGTTGGCTGGCTCAGCGCGGACTGACAGTGGCTTCGGTGGACCTATCCCGCGTGGCAGTGGTGAATGCAACCGCGCTCGATCTTGCAGCCGGTGTGCACGTGGACCGCACGGCGGCGGACCTGGACAGCTGGCGGCCGTCCGCGGGAGCAAGCTTCGACGCGGTCTTCTTGATGTATCTTCACGCACCAACACCAACACGCATGACAGCCATCGATGCGGGGTGGCAGGCGTTGTCGGCTGGAGGCTGGTTGGTTCTGGAGGGATTTGCGAAAGCGCAAGCCGCTGGCGAAGCCGGCCCCGGTGATCCGACCCTACTCTACAGTCTTGCGGAGCTTCATGGGGCTTTGCCGGAAGCCTCGGTCCAAGAGGCGCTGACAGGGCGGGTTCGGCTCGACGAGGGTGCGCGGCATCAGGGCCTTGCGGAGGTCGTCCGCTTTGCTGTTCGCAAGGTCTGAAAGACGCGGTCAGGGCGACCAGTCCGGATACAGTTTTTTCATTCGTGAAACGGAATCGATGACGATGTCTTCGAGGACGGTAAGATCGATGCTCGAGAGGCGCGTTACATAAAGGCAGGAAACGCTGTGCTTGTGTTGGCCGAGTTTGGCGAGCTTCGCTCCATATTGCTTGAAGCCGGGCATGATGTAGATCGTCATCGCGGACTTGCGCGGTGAGAAGCCTGTGAGAAAGTACTCGCCACCGTGACCGGATTTGTACTTGTAGCGGTAGTGGCCATAGCCGATGAGGCTTTCGCCCCAAAGGCGGGGTTTGAAACCGGTGATACGGTTCATCAATTCTAGGAGCAGATAGGCGTCTTCACGGCGGGTGTCGTTTTCGACTGCTGCGATGAAGTCGGTGACGCTGGCATCCGTCGGCATGGTCTTGTTTTCAGCCATGATTGCGATCTCCATGAGTTCCGACGGTACTGCAAGTCGATTGGTGGGGAGTTTCAGAACATGACAGGTCAAAAGTCCAGTGTTGCGTTCACGCGGGCGACCCCGGTGCTGATGTGCGGCAGCTACGTCATCTCGCGGGATTTCTATATGGAGAAACTGGGTTTTCAGCGGCTCGAAGAGGGCGGCGATCCCCCCAGATTTGGAATATTCCGGCGCGATCGAGCCATCGTGTTCCTCGACTCATGGCATGGCGCACGGGCGCCGGCCCCGTAAGCCTGGGATGCTTATTTCCACGTCACGGACGCCACGAAGCTTGCGCATGAACTGGAAGCCGTCGGGGTCGGTATCAGCAAGCCGCTCCACGATGCGGTCTATGGCATGAGGGAGTTCGAAGTGACGGATCCCGATGGCAACGTGTTGTGCTTTGGTGAGGATTTCGACGGGTAGTTTGGACTGTCAAACAGCTGGGCTCAGGCCGCCAACTCGATCCAGACGGGAACATGATCGGAGGGCTTCTCCCAGCCGCGCGTCTCCTTGTCTATTCCGGCATGGGCCAAGCGGTCGGCGGCTTGGGGTGATAGCAGCATATGATCGATGCGGATGCCGTCATTCTTTTGCCAGGCCCCGGCCTGGTAGTCCCAGAAGGTGTAGGTCTCTGGCGCGGGCTCTGTGGCGCGAATGGCGTCGGTCAGGCCGAGATTGAGGAGCCGGCGGTATGCCGTCCTGCTTTCGGGTTGAAAGAGCGCGTCGCCGGTCCAGGCTTCCGGACGCCTGGCATCCTCGGGCATCGGTATGACGTTGTAGTCTCCGGCGACAACAAGCGGCATTTCATCGGCGAGTAGCTCGCGCACACGTGCCTCAAGGCGCTGCATCCAGGCGAGCTTGTAAGGGAATTTGGGAGTATCGATCGGATTGCCGTTGGGCAGATAGAGGCAGGCAACGCGTACTGCACCGGTTGGCGTTGAGATGGTGGACTCGATATAGCGGGCTTGTTCATCTTCTTCGTCGCCGGGAAGCCGCCGGGTGACGTTTTCCAGTGGCGTCTTGGAGAGGATTGCGACGCCGTTGAAACCCTTCTGGCCATGGGTGATCACGTTGTAACCGAGGTCCTCGAACGGCCCGCTTGGGAACTTCTCATCCATGGATTTGATTTCCTGGAGACACGCGACATCCGGCGCCGTTTCCTTCAGCCAAGTCAGCGTGGTTTCCAGGCGGGCCTTGACGCCATTGATGTTCCAAGTGGCGATCTTCACAGCTGTAACCGCTCCCAATCGATTAAACGTGCAGCGGGCTCACAATGAGAAGCTGGTGCCGCAACCGCAGGAGGCGGATGCGTTTGGATTGCGGATTTGAAAGGAGGCTCCGATTAATTCATCAACAAAATCAATCTCCGAGCCTTCCAGAAATCCAAGCGAGACCGGATCAATCAGAACCGTCGCGCCATTGCGCTCCAGGACCGTGTCGTCTTCGGCCTTGTCTGGGACAAGGTCGAATTTGTACTGAAAGCCCGAGCAGCCGCCGCCCTCGACACTCACGCGCAGAAGCCTATTCTCCGGCTCGTTGGCGACGATCTCTGAGATGCGGCGGGCCGCGTTCTCGGTAAGGATGACGTTTGCGCTCATGCGATGTATCCGTTCGTTCTTCAATTTGTGCCAACCATGCTAGCTTGCGGACATGGCGGGCTGTCCCTCGTCGGGATATGAGAATCTCCCTCAAAGATGAGGATGGCGGCCGGTGCTGTCAAACACCGCGTTGCGCACGCTGAATTGGCAAGCAGAAAAGTTCCGGGGCCCAGGCCATGAGCGGAAACGACTACGGTGCGGCCCTGAAGCCCGGAGAACGGGCGCCGGCCAGCTATGCAGCCAGCGCGGTGGCGAGCCGTGGGCGGGAGCATACTGAGCCGGAGTGTCCGACGCGCAGCCCCTTTCAGCGTGACCGGGACCGGGTTATTCACTCGACGCCGTTCCGCCGGCTTTTGCACAAAACACAGGTTTTTGTGTTCCACGAAGGCGATCACTATCGCACGAGGTTAACGCATTCTCTTGAAGTGGCGCAGATAGCCAGAACCATTGCGCGGCAGCTGCGGCTGGACGAGGACCTCGCCGAGGCACTGGCGCTTGCTCATGATCTGGGACACCCACCGTTCGGGCATGCCGGTGAGCGTGCGTTGGACGGGATCATGGCCGACTACGGCGGGTTTGATCACAATGCGCAGTCGCTCAAGATTGTAATGCGGCTGGAGCGGAAGTATCGGGGTTTCGATGGTCTCAACCTGACCTGGGAGACGCTGGAGGGACTGGCTAAGCATAATGGTCCCATTATTGATGAACGCGACAACGCGGTCGGCAAAGTGGCACGGCTGCTCCATCCTTGGCGGTCGCTGCAACTCGAGCAGCACGCCAGTGCGGAAGCACAGGTTGCGGCACTTGCCGACGATATCGCCTACGTCTCGCACGATACCGATGATGGACTGCGTGCCGGGCTTCTCCAGATGAGAGACCTGAAGCAGGCGCCGTTCGCAGGTGGTATCGCCGAGCGTGTTTTCGCAGGAGGAGATGACCTGGAGGACTCGCGAGCGATTTACGAACTGACCCGGGCCATGATCACGGGAATGATCAGCGATTGTGTGGCCGAGACGCGGCGGAGGTTGGCATCGCTGGCGCCGGGAACGCCTGAAGACATCCGCCTGGCAGGTGGCCCAGCGGTGGCCTTTTCGGAGCCCGTCGGTGCGGATATCCGGAACTTGAAAGCGTACTTGTTCGAGCGGGTCTACCGGCATGACCGGGTGATGCGGGTGATGGGTGATGCCGAGCTCGTGGTTGTCGACCTGTTCCAGCGCTATCTGACCGAGCCGGCGCTGCTGCCAGAGGCGTGGCAGTTCGCTGTTCGGGCCCGGCAGGGGCGGCGGCTGGCAAGGCTTGTCGCCGATTTCGTTGCAGGCATGACCGACCGGCTGGCCATCGCTGAGCACCGGCGCCTGTTTGACGCGACGCCGGAATTGCGATAGCGCGAGCGCACTTCCAGCCGCACAATTAGCAAGTGGGGACCATGCGGCGCCGGGACTGACACAACGGCAGTCCCCTAGTGAGCATTTTGAGGTTTGTAACGAATGGATGTGTTTGCCCATGTTGAGGGGCTGATCAGGACCGCACTGGAGTCGATGAAGGCCGATGGTGAGCTACCGGCCGGAATTGATTTCGCGAGTGTCGAAGCAGAAGCGCCCCGTGACAAGGGCCATGGTGACGTGGCCACGAACGCTGCTTTGGTCCTGGCCAAGAAAGCCAAGATGAAGCCGCGCGATATCGCTGAGAAACTAAAGGAACGGATCGAGGCCAATGACGAGATAGAGAAGGCCGAGGTCGCCGGGCCCGGCTTCTTGAACCTCACCTTCCAACCGGAGTTCTGGCAAGCTCTGGTGCTGAGTATTCTCGGTTCTGGGCCGGACTACGGCCGCGCCAACCTCGGCGGCGGCGCCAAGATGAATGTCGAATACGTTTCGGCCAATCCGACAGGGCCGATGCACGTCGGGCACTGCCGCGGCGCCGTTTTTGGTGATGCACTGGCCCGGCTTCTGGAATTTGCCGGATATGACGTTACTCGCGAATACTACATCAATGACGCGGGCGGCCAGATCGACGTACTCGTGCGTTCAGCGTTCCTGCGATACCAGGAAGCGCTGGGTGTGGAAATCGGTGAGATCCCGGAGGGGCTTTATCCAGGCGACTATTTGAAGCCGGTCGGCGCGGCGCTCGCGGAGCAGTACGGAGAAGCGCTCGTCCAGTTGGACGAAGCGGGGTGGATGCCGATAGTCCGCGCCAAGGCCATTGAGATGATGATGGTCATGATCCGTGAGGATCTTGCAGCATTGAACATCAATCATGACGTGTTTTTCTCCGAGGCTTCCCTGCAGGCGAACGGCCGAGACCGGATTCGCGAGGCGATTGATGCTCTGAGAGAAAAGGGTCTGATCTATCAAGGCGTTTTGCCCAGACCCAAAGGTCATGATGACGGCGATTGGGAGGAGCGCGAACAAACATTGTTTCGTTCCACCGAATTCGGTGACGACGTTGACCGCGCGATCGCCAAATCCGATGGTAGCTATACGTATTTTGCCGGGGATATCGGCTACCACTATGACAAACTCCTGCGGGGTTTCACTCACCTGATCAACGTCTTCGGGGCCGATCACATCGGTTACATCAAGCGCATGTGGTCGGCGGTGGCTGCGCTTTCTGATGGGAAGGCGGATTTCGACATCAAAGTATGCCAGATGGTTAGGCTGTTTCGGGCCGGTGAGCCGGTGCGCATGTCCAAGCGGGCGGGTACATTCGTGACTTTGAGGGAGGTGGTCGATGAAGTCGGCCGAGATCCGGTGCGCTTCATGATGCTCTATCGGAAGAATGATGCATCACTGGATTTCGACTTCGCCAAAGTGACCGAGCAGTCAAAGGACAATCCGGTTTTTTACGTTCAGTATGCACATGCTCGGGCTTCGTCGGTATTCCGCAACGCCGTTGAGGCGTTCGAGGGCCTTGATACATCCTTGGAAGCACTGCGTGCAGCCGACCTGTCCAAACTCAAAGACGCCGGTGAAATCGAGCTCATCAGGCTGCTTGCAGGTTATCCACGCCTGGTCGAGGGAGCGGCCCGTGCACACGAGCCGCACCGTCTGGCATTCTACCTTTACGAGGTCGCCAGCGCCCTCCATACGCAGTGGGCCCGAGGCAATGATTCGCCACAATTACGCTTTATCGCTCAAGGGGATGAGGGATTGACAATTGCTCGATTGGCAATGATTTCAGCTACGCGACAGGTGATATCTTCCGGACTTGACTTGCTTGGCGTCGAGGCACCGGACACGATGCGTTAAACTCCGATTCGGAGCTGTCGCCGCGAGCCATGGACAGGTTGCGCAGCGGACGGGATTGAGGGGTGCGCTAAATGACTAATTCTCCAGGTCGGTTGCCGCAGGGTCATCCCCTGCAGCCAACGCATCCTGACGACCGGCAACCGGCCCCCAACGGGCATCCGCCGCAAAACGCTCATCACCCCTACCAGCAGCCAGCATACCAGGTGCCCCCGGGGCATGAGCAATCCCAGCAGCCGCCGCAGTCCTGGCCACCGCAGGATCCGCAGGCGAACTGGGGCCAGCAACCTGCTCCCAGCGAGCATCCCCAATACGGTGGCCAGTATTGGAATGAATCCCATCATCAGGCGCCAGTGCAGCCCAGCTACGCGCAACAGCCGCCGGTCGAGCAAGTTTTTGCGGAAGCGCTGGCTCAGTCCCGGCAAGGGCAGTATCCCGCAGCTTACCCGGCCGCGCAGCAGCCTGCTGATCCTTATCGATATCCCAACGAAACGGGTGCGGTCGCCGAGGACCCCTATTCCCAGCCGACATTAGGTGTTGGCGGTGCGAACGGCGGTTTGAGTTCGCTTTCCTCACGACTGCCGCCCGCCGGTCATCAGCACGGTAGCCCATTCGCGCAACCTGGCCTGCCAACTGCAGAAGAACTCGCCGCCGACCTCAGCATGGGCCATGCCGGTGCCGCTGATTATGGAGCAGTCGACCAGCACCTGAGGGGACCGACCTTTGATGATTGGTCGGCAAGCGTAGCAGCCGAGCAAGGCGGTTACGCTTACCCAGCTGCGCCTCAGCAAGGGCAGCCCTATCCCGGTGCGGGGTCGCAAGGATACCCGGATCCTGGCGCCGGATACGCGCCCTACTCCCATGATGCGCCGGGCATTGCAGGGCAAGACCAGTGGGCACAGCAGTTGGAGGCTGGCTACGCCGAAGCCGGTTATCAGCAAGGCGCCTTCGGGGCGCATGAACTCACCAATGGCT
>JARFQY010000191.1 GCA_029287535.1 Filomicrobium sp. | reverse complement strand
GTCAGGTTCTGCCGATACGCCATGCGAACCAGCTTGTCGAGTACAGGGTCTTCGAAAACCTTCCACCAGTAAACCTCGGGTTCGCTGCGAGAGGTCAATCCCGTTGAGGCGTCGATTTTGAGCTCATTGGATTTTTGCCATCCATCAAGAATTGGTGCAGGTAGAGGTTCGAAGTTGGGGCCCACCGTGCAACCGGTTAAGAAGGACGCCATCGCAGCTATAGGTGCGACGGCGGCCCAAACCTTGCGACGGCAAGGCCGACAGAACCGGTGTGAATTGCCCTGCAAACTATCCCCCTGTTGCGGCGGCTTAGCACGACTCAACGCAATTTCTGATTAGACTGTTACACATTGCGGGCTTGGGTAGACGACACCACTGTAGCCAGCCTCTCGCCTGCCCTGGCTAGATCGGAAGCGGTAGTATGAAGTTCGCCCAGCTATAGATCCTTATTCCTGCTGAGCGCAACGTGAGGTTCTGGCGGTAGGCCATGCGAACGAGCTTATCGAGAACCGGGTCGTCGAAAACCTTCCACCAGAAGATCTCTGGTTCGCTACGAGAGGTCAATCCCGTTGAAGCGTCAATTCTGAGCTCATTGGATTTTTGCCAGCCGTCGAGAATTGGTGCAGGGAGAGGCTCGAAGTCCGGGCCTGCGGTGCAACCGGTCAGGATGGACACCGCCGCAATCACCGGTGCGACGGCAGCCCAAGTCTTGCGACGGCAAGACTGAAAGAACCGGTGTGAATTGCCCTGCAAACTATCCCCCTGTTGCGGCGCGGTTCGCTCGACACGTGCACTTCGGTCTGGATTGGTCCACATCGTCGGTCCGAGTGGAAAAGCAACTTGGACGCTAAGCTCTCGCCTACTCTGGCTAGATTGGCAGCGGTAGTATGAAGTTCGCCCAGCTGTAGATCCTTATGCCAATGCGCCTTAGAAACTCGAAGCCTTTGCCTTCGCCCGTGTATATCGCGGCACTTCCGTGGGCCCCGGCCGGCAGTCGGTATTTATCGGTATCGTCGAAGTCGATTTGTACGACGAAGCGGCCAGGGAGTTTGGGCAGCAGAAAGTTCGGTACATTTCCGGACGGCTTGATTTGTCCCTGGCCGGTTCCCCACCACACGGTCCGCACAGAGCCTTTGAAGATCTGGCCGGGATAGAGATCGAGCGCGATTTCGACGGGCTGGCCCGGGCGGACGAGCTTCAAGTGTTCCTGATGATAGGCGGCCAGCATGTACGGCTTGCCGGCCGTTATGAACGCGGCTACCGCGCCGATGCGGCGGTCGCCGACGACCAGCCCCGGCTGGGCCTGCTGATTGACGATAAACCCATCGGCGGGTGCGCGGATGGTGGTTTGCTCAAGATAGTACTTCGCCTGGTCGAGGCGAGCTCGCGTTTCAATAACCTTGGTATTCACGCCATCGATCTGTGAGGCATAGGCTGCTTTGGCCTTGTCCAGGTTTGCTTCGGCCTCCTTGGCAGCCGCACCGCGGCTGATGACCTCATCGGTCCATTTGTCGAGGTTTTCTTGCCGGGCGCCGCCTTGTCGCGTCAGGTCAGTGAACCGCCGTTTTTGGACTTCCGCAAAGTCCAGTTGCGCGTTCGCTCTAATTCCGGCCTGCTCAGCCTCTTTGATATCGGCCTGCAAAATGAGGACATTCTGCTGGGCTTGTTTAAGTGAGGCTTCCTGTTCTTTGACCCGTGCCAAGTAAATTGTCTTGTCGAATTCATATAGAGGCGTGCCCTTCTTCACGGGCGTATTCGGCTCCACCAAGACCTTCGTTAGAATCGTCGGTTCCGGCAGGCGTGGCACGATCTGAATTGTGTGACGAATAATATGGGCATCGGCGGAATACGGCTGGAAGAACCTGAGTGCGATGATGAACACCAGGAGGAGGTGAATACCAACCCAGAAAGATAGAATGCCCCAGACAATATTGAACCGTAGCCAGCGATACCGGAAGAAAACAAGCCACACTGCCAAGACATAGAATGCAGTGATTGAAGTTATCAGGAGCATGGCTGTCTATCGCGAAAAATCTGATTGATTGCAGGATCGATCATCTGGATTTCGATCCACGGTTCTGCCTAGCCATCCTAGTCAGATTCTTCAGGCTTCGCTGTAGTAGCGCCGCCAAGCCGCGCCATTTCTTTTTCGATGGCATCCCTCTCCTCGGCGGGGAAGCGCCGGATATCGATCGTCAAAGAGTCGTGAAAAGCCCAAATCAGCGCGTGTATCCAGGGAATAACCACGAGGAATCCGGCCCAGCCCATCCATTTCACTGTCTCAGCGTGAGGGTGCTTGCGTTGCAAAGCAATTTTTCCAGGAAGACCCAGGATAAAAATTGCGAGCGTGCAGAAAGCAACGAGCATAATAATCACGAACAGGAACATAAGATAGTCGTAGAGGTCCAATGGTCCCGTAATGAGATCCATAGCCGTGGCCTCCTCATCAACTTGAGAATCAGCTATCGTGTGACCAGCTATGGAATATATTTTGTTGAGCTCCAAGGTCTCGACCTTTTATATTTTCTCTTGTTCTATTTTTATCACATGTGCAAACTTTTCGAATTTAGAGAGCTCAGCAAACAGGGCACGACATGGCACCGGCATGGATACGCGAGACATTTAATGGCGAGTTGTCGCTGACAGCCAAAATCGCCATTGGCATGACTCTTGGGCTGATCGTCGGTACACTTTTCAACGTCTTGAATATTGAGTTCATCAACGAGCATGTCGTTGGTGGGCTCTTCGGCATGATCGGCAAGATGTTTGTCAATGCCCTCAAGATGCTTGTGGTGCCGCTGGTCATATTCTCCCTCATTTGCGGTGTTGCCGGTATCGGCGATATTCGCCTGCTGGGGCGGGTCGGGGGCAGGGCGTTTGCGCTCTATCTTATGACGACGGCGATCGCCATCACCCTTGCCATCTTCGTTGCAACGGTTCTCGGGCCGGGCCACGGCTTCGAGATGACCGGCGTGAATGCCTCGGGTATTGCTGCCAAGGAGGCACCCAGCGTTTGGGATGTGTTCGCGAACATTGTTCCAACGAACCCGATCAACGCGTTCGCCAACGGCGCGATGCTGCAGATCATCTTCTACGTGATCGTTCTCGGTATCGCGGTGTTGATGCTTGGCGACCGTTCGAAGGATTTCGTCAGGGGCTGCGAGTACATGAACGAGCTCATGATGAAGATCGTCGAGATCGTCATGAATTTCGCGCCTTATGGTGTTTTCTGCCTCATCGCGAAGACGTTCGCCGAGCAGGGTATAGACCTGTTCATTCCTGTGCTTGCCTACGTCATAACGCTCGTTAGCGCGCTGTTCCTGCATCTGTTCGTTACACTCATGCTGCTGCTCTGGCTGCTCGCCCGGCTGGATCCCTTCAAGTTCATGACCAAGATCCGGCCGGCTCAGATTTTCGCGTTCTCGACGGCAAGCTCGAATGCAACGATTCCCATCACCTTCCGCTGTGTTACTCAGCGCATCGGTGCCGACAACTCGGTGGCCTCGTTCACCGTCCCGTTCGGCGCGACGATCAACATGGATGGTACGGCCATCATGCAAGGCGTCGCGACGGTCTTCCTGGCCAACGTATATGGGATAGAACTCGGGGTCTTTGGGTACCTGACGGTGATTGGACTTGCTGTGCTTGCGTCGATCGGTACAGCAGGTGTGCCCGGTGTGGGGCTTGTGATGCTGACGATGGTGCTCAACCAGGTCGGCCTGCCAATTGAGGGAATCGCCCTGATCCTTGGCGTCGACCGCCTCATGGACATGATCCGGACCGTCGTGAACATCACCGGTGATGCCGTCGTTTCCACGATCGTGGCCAAGCAGGAAGGCAAGCTCGATGTAGCCGTCTTCAACGATCCTGATGCTGGAGTGCTGACCGGCGACGAGCTTGAAATCGACCTTGAAGCCGAGGCCGCGCTTGCCGATGCCGCGCGTCCGCCTCACGATTGATCTGGCTCCAACACTTGATACTTGCCGTTTTTTGTCCTTGTGGCGCTGCCGTGTTGGCCAGCTGCGCTGATTAAGTGAACGCCGACCAGGCGGTTTTGCGCATTTCTAGTTGATCTCTTCGTTCACCAGTAAGAAGCTGCTGGTACCACCCGCGTTTTGCGGTCGAGGCAGTGCGGCTTTGGTTTTGCGTCAAGTGGCGAGCGCGTTCGCCACCGGATATTGCGTCGTAAGGCATAGGGCGAGTTATGCGGTGGGCTTTGTGTTTGTTGATGTGTTTGTTGATGTCGATGCCGCTCAACGCGAAGCCGCCCTGGCCGGCTGCGAACAGCTCGCCGCCAGCAGGTTGGACGGGCCCCGTCTTCCAGCCCAACTTTGATTTTCCGACCGAGCCACCTAGGGCAGAGCGCCACCCATGGCACGACATTGATTTTCGCGCGCGCCCGGAGGCCTTCTTAAATGCCGTCTTGTCCTACATTCTCGAAGGGATGAACACGACAACGTGGGATGGAAGACGCAATACCGTCCGGCAGTGGTACCATGCGCCATGGATGCATGAGGGCTACAAAGGCCGCGAGTTCATTCATGGACTGACGCGTGAACGTTCGTCGCAAACCGGCGAACTGGGCCCGGGGCAAACGAAGTGCTACCAGAACTGGGCTGTCGCCATTGCCAATCCGGCCGGCGCTTATACCTACGGTCAGGTTTGGGGAAACGGGTCTGCCTTGCCGGACCCGCGCAAATCACTATTCATGCGAGGCACGGTCTTCGCCAAGCTTCTTTTCACGCAAGCGCCTGCGAGCGAAGTACCTTTGCTGAAGGGGTCGCCCGAATGGGAGGCCAATATTCATGATCCGTCCAATGTCTACCCGAAGGGCGGTGCCGACCCGTGCCCGAACAACCGTGGCCGGCGCTTTCCGCAAAAGGTCCGCCTCCTCCAGTTCGATGTCGCAGTACGCCATAATGCCAGCGAGTCGGAGACGGGCTGGATCTTTGGCACCTTCGTGTACGACGGCCGGATCGCGGGCGACATTCCCTGGGCCAAGCTGAAACCCGTTGGTCTGGTGTGGGGTAATGATCCGGAGTTGACTGACGCCGCGGCGGCCGCTGGTGCCAAGCCAAAGGAAAGCATCGTTCTATCGGACTTTGGTCTTGGAAGGCACTTCGGGCGCGGTGGGCGCATGAATGGTCCCATAGATTCGCAGCACTCGGCTTGTCTGTCATGCCATAGCACCGCGCAATACCAGTCGATTGCGCGCATGATCCCAACTGCTGGGGCGTCGGAAAAGGACGTCTTGTGCTGGTTCAGAAATCTCCCGCATGGCACGGCTTTCGGGTTCGGCGCAGACAGCGGGCATGCTTGCGGGTCTTCTCCGGCGACCGGTGTGGTATCCACCGACACGTCCCTTCAGCTTGCCGTCGGCCTGAAGAACTACGCCCATGCAACGGGCGCTCATTTGCCGACGGGCGCGGAAGCGGTTTCCGCTAACATGCGGGATGTTGAAGCCCAACGCGCTGCTGGGGCTCTCGAGAACTGGCGGCAGCTTTCGGTCGATCAGCGTGCGATGGCATTGGAGCGCGCTGCAATAGACCGAGGTCTCCTCACCCAGCCAATCCATCGAGGCGATCCCGACCTGACGAGCGATCATTTCAAGAATAGCGAAGGCGGAACCCAGGGCCCGGATGGATGAGCCCGAGCCTGAAACCCTGTCTCAGGTGGCTGTTGCCCGAGGCAGCGTGCCCATACTGCCGTCACCTTGCTTGGTGACTGCTCGGTGTCAGATAAAGAGGTAAGAACATGTCAAAGGATCCGAGCGCGCACCGAAACAAGGGAGTTACCGATGACCTTGAGAAGGTGAGCCTTGACACCGTTTATGCGGACCTGGCGACGAGCGCGAAGGGTTTGACCTCGGCGGAAGCGAAGCGGCGCATAGAAAAGTATGGCCGCAATGAACTGGTCGACAAGGAAGCCAGCGATCTTGAGAAATTCCTGCGGTTCTTTTGGGGGCCGATCGCATGGATGATCGAGGCTGCTGCTGTCCTTTCCCTTCTCATGGGGCATTGGTCGGATCTAGCCATTATTCTTGTGCTGCTTTTCTATAACGCCATTTCGGGCTTTTGGCAGCAACGCAAGGCGTCCGATGCCCTGGCGGCGTTGAAGGCGGGCCTGGCACCAAAGGCGACCGTCCTTCGCGATGGCAAGTTCGTTTCCATGGATGCCGCCGAGGTTGTGCCTGGTGACGTGCTGCGGATCAAGCTCGGGGAGGTCGTGCCCGCTGACGTGCGATTCACGGATGGCGAGTACATCAGCATCGACCAAGCCGCGCTCACCGGGGAGTCGCTACCGGTCAGCAAGAAGATTGGAGATGTTGGATACTCGGGCAGTATCGCCAAACAGGGCGAGATGAGCGCCGTGGTGATAGGCACCGGCAACAATACCTTTTTCGGCCGCACAGCAAGTCTGGTGGCGACTGCTGGTGGTGGCGCCTCGCACACTCAGAAAGCCACGACCGAGATCGGCGACTTCCTCATCTTCACCTCTGTGGTCCTCTGCATCATCCTTGTTGGATTTGAACTCTACCGCGAGATCGTCGTGCCGGTTGACTGGCAGTGGTCCGAGTTAGGAGACATTGCCCGCATGGTGCTGGTGCTGCTGATTGCTTCCATCCCGGTGGCGATGCCGACAGTCATCACTGTCACGAACTCACTGGGTGCCCAGCAGCTGGCAAAAAAGAAGGCCATCGTCTCAAGATTGGAGGCCATCGAGGAGCTGGCCGGTGTTGATGTCCTGTGCTCGGACAAGACAGGGACTTTGACCAAGAACATCCTGTCTCTGGGGGAGCCGATCTTGTTCGGTACGACCACCGCGGACCAGCTGATCCTGGCAGGCGCGCTGGCCTCGGAGCGAGGCAGCGAGGATGCCATCGACAAGGCCGTTGCCGGTGGGCTCAAGGACCCCAAGGCCCTAGATGGTTACACCGTGACCAAATTCATGCCGTTCGACCCGGTCGGCAAGCGAACGGAAGCCCAGGTCAAGGATTCCAAGGGCCAGGCCTGGCGATTCACCAAGGGTGCGCCCCAGGTCATCCTGGATTTGTGTAAGCCTGATGCAGACACGGCCGCGAAAGCCGAAAAAGCCGTCTCGGATCTTGCCGCCAAAGGCATGCGCGCATTGAGCGTCGCCCAGTCGAAGGACGACGGCAAGACCTGGGAGTTTCTCGGTATCCTATCGATGCTTGATCCGCCGAGAGATGATTCCAAGGAGACAATTGCGCGGGCGAAGGAACATGGACTGCAGGTGAAGATGGTCACCGGCGACGATGTTGCCATCGGAGATCAGATTGCCAGTCAACTCGGCATGGGCTCGCACCTGATCGCGGCCTCGGACATCTTCACCAAAGACATGGACATGAGCCACCTGCCCGACCAAATCACCGCCAGCGTTGAAAGGGCGGATGGGTTTGGCCGTGTCTTCCCCGAGCACAAGTACGGCATCGTCAGGGCGTTACAAGATCGCGGTCACGTCGTCGCCATGACGGGTGATGGCGTCAATGACGCGCCGGCACTCAAGCAGGCGGACTGTGGTGTGGCGGTTAGTGGTGCGACGGATGCCGCCCGGGCCGCCGCGGCGCTCATTCTTACGGCGCCGGGCTTGTCGACGATCATCGACGCGATTGACGAGTCGCGCCGGATTTTTGAGCGCATCATCAGCTACATCATGTTCCGGGTGGCCATGACGTTGGACATCATGTTCGTGGTTGTGCTGGCGACAATCTGTTTCGGCTTTTCTCCGCTGACGCCCGTGATGATCATTTTGCTGGCGCTGCTCGATGACATACCGATCATGACGATCGCCTACGATAATACGCAGCTGCCCAAGGAGCCGGTGCGCTGGCGCATGCGGCAGTTGCTGATCGTTTCGGCGTTTATGGGCGTGATGGCGGTCGCGCAAACGTTTGGTCTGTTGCTCATCGGGATGGAGTGGCTGAACAATCCGAATTGGCAATCCTGGATCACGCTGACCAGGGATCAGATCCAGACGGCGGTGTTCTTGCAGATCGTGGCTGGCGGGCACCTCCTGTTGTTCGTGATGCGTGCCCGCGAGTCCGTCTTAATGCCTCCCTGGCCGGCGAGGCCGTTGTTTCTTGCTGTTGTGGGGACGCAGATTTTTGCCGTCCTCATGTGCGGCTTCGGCTGGTTCGTGACGGCGTTGCCGTGGACCGTCATCGGTATGATCTGGATCTACCTGCTCGTCTGGATGATGATTCTCGATTGGATAAAGCTGGCGCTCTACAGCAGACTGAAAGGTGGCGCTGATCACCCACGGTGGTACAAGCGTTTCCTCAGGAGCAGGCATGCGGCACATCTCATTACCAGATCCCAGCGTGCCGCCTCACAACGATTTTGAAGAAAGCCCTCGCCATGAATTACTATGACAAGTTTCGTGTTGCTCCGGGTAGCAAAGTCAATCTCGACAACGTCGATGCGAGTTTCAAGGACAAGCATGAATCCCATGAACATGCGCTTCCGGAGATCGAGGCAAATCGTGAGAAATTGCACGATCTGCAGTATCTCATGTATGCGGAAGGCGAGCGGTCACTGTTGATTTGCCTGCAGGGTCGGGATGCGGCGGGAAAGGACGGCACCATTAATCATGTGCTCGGCGCCATGAACCCGCAGGGCTGCACGGTGACGGGCTTCAAGGTTCCAACCAAAGAAGAGGCGGCTCACGATTTCCTGTGGCGCTGCCACAAGCACACGCCGGGCAAGGGAGACGTGGCGATTTTCAACCGTTCCCACTATGAAGACGTGCTGGTGCAGCGCGTGCACAACATGGTGCCCAAGGAGGTGTGGTCCGCCCGTTACGAGCACATCAACAACTTTGAGAAGCTGCTCTACGACAGTGGAACCCATATTCTCAAATTCTATCTGCACATTGACGCTGACGAAGAACTCGAGCGATTCAAAATGCGCATCGAGGATCCGAAGCGGAACTGGAAAATCAGCGACGGTGATTATGCAGAACGCCCGTTCTGGGACGCCTATACGAAGGCCTTCGAAGATGCTCTTAGCAAGTGCAGTACCGAGCACGCTCCCTGGTTCATCATTCCCTCAAACCACAAGTGGTTTCGCAATCTCGCCGTTTCCCGGATCGTCGTGGAATGCCTCGAATCTCTAAACATGAAGTTCCCGAAGCCCTCGGTGGATCTTGAGGAGATCAAGAAGAAGTACCACGCGATCGTTGTGAAAGAGGGTGACGGCCCCAAGGCCGAACTGGACAAATAGCGTGTGTCTGTCGAGGAAAGCGGCGGTTGCCAACACGCGGATGCGAGTGAGTCGCAACTGATGGAAACAGACATGCCGCAGTCAGGTGCGCGGAGCTGGGCTTCGCATTAGGAACGCCGGCGAAAGCGTCGGTGATAATGGGACGAGAGTTATGATGGAAACAAATATCCTGGTCGTTCAGCCGATTGTTGCCCTTGTTGCAGGCATTCTCATTTTGGTGTGGCCACAAATCCTGAACTACGTGATTGCGGCATTCCTCATCATTACGGGGATCCTAGGCCTGATGCATCACATGTAGCGTTGAAGCTTCATGGCAAGCCAAGTGCCCGTCGATGTTCTTCGGTGGCGCACGTTCTTACTGTGCCTTGAACCGGATCGGAGGAGCACACGCCCTCCTCCCTTGGCTACAGGTTCTTATACCTGTTGATGTCCAGAACGCCGGCTTGAATGGGGACCGTGCGTTTTGAGTGTTCATGGATATCCTGCAACACCTTCCAGAAGTCAGGGTGTGTCCTTCGAATGCCCCATTTTCCGACGAGATCGTCGAATGCGCTCTGGTCTCGGGTCGCCAGCAACTCGCCCGCGAACTGGTCCAGCTTTCCTTGTTCAACGCGGAACACGAAATTGGGGTAGCTGCCAGCGATGCCAGGCATAATGGTCAGCGTATCCTTGTCAGGTTCAAGTCTCAGGTCCTCGCCAAGAATGAACGCGACATCGGCGTGTGCGCGATTTCGAACCACGGAATAGACTTCGTCCTTGGAGCCGGTCGATGGGACCAAGATTAAAGTGAGGTCGGGGAAGAAGGAGATGAAAGGTGCCTCTTCCAGCGGCTTGTCCACGAGCCGCCGCAGCGCCTCGTGAATCTTGATTTGATGCAGGTTTTGCGCTGAGGGCGCCTCGCAGTCGTTATCCCAGCAGCGGTTGATCGGGTCGCGTGTCCCTCCAAGTTGCTTCAACCGATCCATGATTTGGTCGGCGAAGTCGCGCTTTACGTCAGCCGAGTGGAAAACGACCTGGGTTGGTGTGGTCGAGTCGACGCCGAAGTAGGTCAGGGCCATTCTGATTGAAGCAAGTCCTTGGTACCAGCTGAGGCGAATAGGCTCCCGCGAAGAAGGCGGCAGGAAGCGGAGAAAGTTCAACTCGGATTCTCGACGGATGAGATCGAAGTAGAGACGCGTTTG
Source organism: Filomicrobium sp. (assembly GCA_029287535.1). Classification (GTDB taxonomy): domain Bacteria; phylum Pseudomonadota; class Alphaproteobacteria; order Rhizobiales; family Hyphomicrobiaceae; genus Filomicrobium. The sequence goes on along the minus strand of JARFQY010000191.1, from coordinate 1,657 downwards.
CAGTTGGTGTGCAACGTCTCCGAAGACATCAAAGTTCACGACCAAGCCGTAGTACGACCGCTCGAGTATCGTGTAGTCCATGACCCAGACTGTCTTCGGGTAGTTGCCGATGAAGCCGCGCTTTACCGATGCGTTATCAAAGTGGCGGAAGACGGTGAGCATGGCGCCGGGGTAATGACCGCCGCCATTCCAGATGTCCGACAGTGATGGACCCAACGGCTGTTTCTTTCTGTATTCGGCCCGCCGTTGGGCAAGGTAGTTCTGGCGATCGTCGCGGTAGCGCAGCCAAGCGGGGCCTGCCTGCCACAGATTTTCGTCTTGTCCGGGTAAGCCCAGCAGGGGAGTAACGGAAGCGCTGTACTCTGGAGCCAAGACAAACGGTTCCGATGCGGGCTCCTGAAAGACGACCCAGAAGTGATCTCTAATCACATCAGTAGCGGCCTGTCCGCGGCAAACCGGTCCGCGGATAAAGGAGCGCACGAAATATTCCGCATCGTCGAGCAGGAACTGATATCGAGCTTTTGCGGGTATGGCTTCGAAGGTGCTGAACGGATTGGCAGCCTCGCTTCGCCCATAAGCCGGTAGCTCTTTGACGATCCAATCCCCAGAGAAGAAAAGCGATTTGATCCGCTCCAGTTTTTCGGGGCCGGCGTAATAAGTGATGTGGGTCTTCTGGACGATCGTCTGATCCAGGATCCGCAGCCGGTAGTAGAAGCGGCCTTCGGGGTCGTCGTTCGGACGTCGGGCGGCAACCGGGTCGATAGGTTTTCCGGGCGGTGTTCGTGACCTCAACACGGTGAAGAACTTGGGTTCGCCCGCGGTATCGAAGTAAAGGTGGGCGAGGAAGAGGTGCTCGAAGAGGTAGCGCGCGACCAGAGCCGAACGTGCACCGGTCTGGTTGAGGAGTGTTTCCCATGCAGCGACCATGTCCTGTTCGGCTTTGCTTTGTTCCAGAGGCCGTTCGTCAATGGGTGCACCGCCGTCTGCCCAGGACTCCATGAGGGCGAACTCGCGATCGGTGAGTCCGGTTGTCGCTAGTGGCATACCCTGATGGGGCCGTAAGGCGGCGTAGCTCGTGAACTCGTCGGGTCTCGGGCAGGCGTTCTTGCGACGAAGACCGAGCTCGATTTTCGGCGGTATTTTCTTGTTTGACGCAAGCTGGTTCTGGCGGCCGAGGCGAAGCATGTTGATGAGCAGGGACGTCGTGGACTCTTGGTCGTCACTTGCCCCCTTCAGGACCGAGAAGAAATCGAGCTTTCGCCAATCAGAGGTGCTATGGCCGTCGATAAACAGGCGGGTCGGCTTTGCAGGAGATAACCTTTCGGGATCATAGACACCCGTCTTGTTGGCTCCGCGCATGAACCCTTCCGGGGACGACATCACGAGTTGGCAGGGTGCATCGTAGCAGGCGTGACAGGTGATGCACTTCTGCTCCAGGATGGGCAGAATGTCTTCGGTGTAACTGGGAATCGTTTGATGCGGACCGGGGCGAGAGAGGCTCGCGTCCGGCTCTTGAGCAACGACAGGTTGCAGGATCATTGGCCCAAGGAACGCAACCAGAGCCGCAAATAAGAGGCTAATGCGTGATTGGCCGTGGGTCATGCCTATCCCCTTGAACTGGACCTGCCGGGCCCCCTGCTGGGCCGGACTTGTATGA
>JARFQY010000173.1 GCA_029287535.1 Filomicrobium sp. | reverse complement strand
AAAAGGAATGCAAACGATGAATGACCCAATGTCTCTTCTCCGCGGTAATAAGCGGTTAACCAACGAAAGAATCAGCAAAGAGTGTGCCAGCGGATGAACGGCGTCCTATATCATTGATATTGATTGATAAAATCGATATTTCTGCGGGATGTATCCGAGGGCTGATTCTGCCAAATTGGCAGCCGTCGAGCAGCGCAGATTGAGCGATAACCGCGTCGTTTGGGGCCTCTGGCTTATTCAGGCAGCGTCGGCCATTTCTGCCAAAATGGCAGACCGAAAACCCTAGCGGCAGAGTTTGGTTTGGGCTTGTCAGGGCCGAGAGCGTTGGGCCTGCCGACTGCTACGATTTCGCCCGGAGAGCGATGCATCCATGAGGTCTTACCGTAGTGGCTGCGGAGCTTGTCCCAGTGGTGCGTCGCGCGATTGAGAAGAAGGTCGATTGAGAAGATGGGCGACGGGCCGCCAAAGAAACCGCGGAGCGTACCGCCTTGTGACCGCGCCGGTGATGCGAACGGTCCACTCGATCTCCTTCGGGTGGTCTTGGCACCCGCGGGAGCAGTTCATAGTCGATGCGGCCACCAAGGCTACCCGTTCCCACGAAAAATTCGGCATTGTCACCGATTTTCCGATGCATCGCGATTTAATTGGGCGATAGCCTGGTTTCACCTTGCGATTGAAGACGAATTGCAAAATGTGCGTTTTCTATTTTTCGCTCCGGCTCGACAAAGGCCGCATATCGATGTCTCTACAGCCCTTGATTGGCTGAATTGTTCTGAGCCGGCTGGTGTTTGTGCTTATTCCGCAATGCCTTCTGAAATTTTGTTTTGATTTAATCTATTCAATAGGTGCGCGAGTCGTTATATTTCTGTAATAAATATAGCGGGGGCAATACTAAAGAAATGACCACGAAAGAGCTTGAGCTCAAATTTAATGTGGAAGAGTCAGAGTTTGATCGCTTCAGCCGGAGTCGACCCTTTGGGCAGCTTATTGGTCCGGATTCCAAGAGGCCCAAGATCACGTCAAGCTATTTTGATACAGCAGAATTCAGGCTTGGTCGTGCCGGAGTTTCACTCCAAATTCGGCGAGTCGGCGAAAAATGGTTGCAAACCATCAAGGTGGGCCACGGTACCGCGAAAAGGTCCCCGGAGCGCGCGGGATTTGAGAGCTTTGTAACGATTGGGGAGTCGGAGCTCAATTGTATATCCGACCATGATCTAGGAAAATGGATTCAGAAAATCATAAAAGGGGAGCCGCTGGAGTCCATCTTGCAGGCGTCGGGCTGGCCAACCGAGCATCTATTGGAGCTCGGTAGTGAAGGTATTGTTGAACTCGCGATCGATCGTGGAGAAGTGCTTGCTGGAAAACAAAGCACCGGATTATATGAAGTCGAGCTTGCGCTTAGAGAGGGATCGCTAAAGACTTTGTTGGCGGCGCCCGAAAAGCTAATTGCCGATCAACTTTTTCAGGTTTCGAAACTCAGTACAGCGGAACGAGGGTATGCAGTACTCGGGAGTGCCGTTGATGTCGAGGCAAACAGCAAGGCCGTCCGCCGACGATTGCCAGCTCTAAGGTCGGGGATGTCGGAGTTCCATGCCCTGGCGGAAACCGCCCGTCCGGTCATCGATGAAATCCTGACGAACTGGGAGCGAACTCTCGTGTCAGACGCTCCAGAATACACGCACCAGCTGCGAGTTAATCTGCGTCGACTTCGAACGGCACTGAAAGTATTCAAGTCGGCCTCAAGGGGCACAGATTTGACCCACCTGTCGATCGACGCGAGGAATATGGGCCGTGTGGCGGGAGAGCTCCGGGACGCTGATGTGTTGGTCAGTGAAATCTATTTTCCCGCGGTTTCGGATGCATACTGTAATGCGAGCCAGGGCCAGCTTCTAGATATACTCCTGAAGTACCGCGAACAAAAAAGAGCCGAGGTGCGTTCTTCCTTCGAGAATGCAAAATGGTCTCGGTTGAAGCTGACGTGCACTCTTTTTGAAGAGGCGGTGGCGCGTGAGTTGAACTTGCGAGTTGGTGAAGGTCCTGGAGATGATGTTGATGTCATTGCTCGCAGGGCCTTGGACAAAGCATGGAAAAAGGTTCGGCTTTGGGGAAAGCGTTTGGACGAGCTCTCAATCGAAGAGCGGCATGAGATGCGCAAAGACCTAAAGTCGCTTCGGTATTCCGTAGAGTTTTTTGTTCCGCTCTACAGACCTAAACAAGTGCGCCCCTTCGTGAAAAAGCTGAAGGAACTGCAAGACGTTTTCGGCTATCTCAACGATGTCGCGACTGCGGAACGAATTCAAGAGGTGCTCGTTGCATCGGGTTCTCTCGATCAGCATCTGGAAACGTGTGCGGCCCACATCAGCGATTGGCACCGGGCACGTTCCGATAAGGCTTGGAAAGATGCGCGGAGTCGCTGGAATAGGCTGTCCAGAACGCCGCGGTTCTGGCTGAAGTGACGCTGCGTCTCGGTACGCCGGCTCGTCTGTCGGAGGCACCCTTTTTGTAGTTCTAGAAGCGAACAGTTCTCAGCCCCGATCGGCAGGTTGACGGAGTGTCCGTTCCGGCTGGCGAAATCTAGGGTGTGGCTTCCAACTCAGCAAGAAGCGCTTCGTGCAGCACTTCGAACTTGTTTGCCAGGTGCTCTTTCAGCAGCGTGCCGAGCCGTTCGCCGTCACGTTTGCTCAAGGCCGTCAATATTGCGCGGTGTTCCTTCACGGCTGCAGACCAGCGTGTCGTTGACAGGTTGGCCATGTAGCGGGCGCGGCGAACCCGGCCGGAAATGCTGCGCGACATTTGCGTGAGTGTCGGGTTCTGTGCGGCGGCGAAGATCAGTTGATGGATCTCTTCATTGGTCCGGAAGTAGCCTCGCAGGTCACCTGATTTGTGCTGCGCTTCCATTTCCGCCTGTAGCTTTCTCGCCCGCTCAATCTCCGCGTCGGTGACATGCTGGCATGCAAGTTCGCCGGCGAGCGCCTCGAGCGCGCCCATCACCGGGAATATGTGCTCGAGTTCTTCCGTCGTGAGTTCGGTGACGGAGGCGCCGCGGTGCGGTGTCAACTGCACCAACCCCTCGGTTGAAAGCAGCTTGAGGGCCTCGCGCAGGGGGGTCCGCGAGACGGCGAACTGCGCGCAAAGGTCCTTTTCGGAAATTTTCGAACCCGGTTCTAGCGCGCATTCGATAATCAATTGGCGCAGGTGTTCGGCGAGTTCCTCATGGAGGGGCCGCCGAGCGATCGGGGCGGGGATCAATCCGTCCTTCATCGTCGTCCCTTATTAGCTTCGTTGTTCATCGGTCGCGTCCAGCAAGACCCGGGCAACATGCACCGCCCGGCGTTTCGTGCCGTCATGAATTTGGTGGCGGCACGAAGTTCCGTCAGCGATGATGATTGCGTTGCTATCGGCCTGCCGAACGCGCGGCAACAAGCTCAACTCCGCCATCGCTTTGGAAACCTCGAGTGTTTCCGCCTGGTATCCGAATGCGCCCGCCATACCGCAGCAACTCGATTCAATCAACTCAACATCGAGCCCGGGAACGAGCTGAAGTGTCTTTTGGATTGGTGTTACGGCGTTGAACGCCTTCTGGTGGCAGTGGCCATGCAGCAATGCCTTGCTGGCATCGATCGGCTGGAAGGGCAGCGCAATCTCGCCGGCCTCCTGCTTGAGCGAGATGAATTCCTCAAACAGCAAGACACGGTTGCCGAGTTCCTCACTCCAATCGTCTCCGAGGAGTACGGGAGCCTCGTCGCGAAATGTCAGTACGCATGAGGGCTCCAGCCCGACGACATAAGCGCCGCGTTCGAGTGCCGGCCGGATGGCGGCGACCGTTCTCAACATTTCGGCCTTGGCCTTTTCGACAAGGCCGGCGGAAAGGAAGGTTCGTCCGCAACACAAGGCCCGCTCATTAGGTTGGGGCGCGGCTGGAGCGACCGCAAGACCAGTCCGATGGAGGACAGTCTCCGCGGCGCGCAGGTTGTCGGGTTCGAAATAGCGGTTGAAGGTATCGGCGAAAAGGAGCACGTCGGCACTTTCGGAGACGGAACCATTGCCAGAGAAACGGTAGGTGTCGCCTGACCATTTCGGCAAACTGCGGGAGGCCGCCAGTCCGAGTGCTGCCTCGCTCAATCTTGCCGCACCTGGAACAGCGTCACGGAGGTTCATCAGCCAGTGTGCGCGAGCGGCGAACGGGGCGTAGTGCGGAAGGAAGGCGACCAGCCGGTCGCGGAGAGAGATTCCCTTGTCGGCGGCCCTGGCGGCCAAAACCTCGACTTTCATTTTGGCCATGTCGACGCCGGTCGGGCACTCGCGACGGCACGCCTTGCATGAGACGCACAGCGACAGCGCTTCGGCGACCGCGTCGTTGCTGAGGGCGCCCGGGCCGAGCTGGCCCGAGATCGCAAGCCGCAAAGTATTGGCTCGGCCGCGCGTCAGATCACGCTCGTCGCGCGTTACCCGGTAGGACGGGCACATGGCTCCACCCTTGAGTTTGCGGCAGGCGCCATTGTTGTTGCACATCTCGACGGCGCCCTGCAGTCCGCGGCCGGCGCCCGTGTACACCGACCAGTCAAACACCGTCTCGATTTCCGCAACGGCATAGTTCGGCCCGTAACGCATGACGTTTTGATCATCCATGCGCGGGCTGCGCACGATCTTGCCCGGGTTAAAGAGGCCCGCGGGATCCATTCGGTCCTTCACCCAGGTGAAGTTTTCAACCATGCGCGGACCGAACATCTTTTCATGAAACTCCGAGCGGACAATGCCATCGCCGTGTTCGCCAGAATGGGATCCGCGGTAGGTCTTGACGAGATCGAAGGCCTCTTCGGCGATAGCCCGCAGGGCCTTGCGGTCCGTATCGAGTTTGAGGTTGAGAACGGGGCGTACATGTAGCGTGCCGACGGAAGCGTGCGCGTACCAGGTTCCATCGGTGCCGTGTTTCTGAAAGATCGCGGTCAGGCGGTCGGTGTATTCGGCGAGGTCCTCCAGGTGGACGGCGCAGTCCTCGACGAAAGACACGGGCTTGCCGTCGGATTTCATCGACATCATGATATTGAGGCCCTGTTTGCGGACCTCGATGATCTGCTTTTGAAACTCCGGGTCAATTGCCTCGACGACGCCACCTTCCTTTTTGCCAGGGTCACCCCAGCGGAAACCAAGATCGGCCATTACGTCGTGCAGTCTGGCAAGCCGGCGCAGATTCTCGTTTTGGTCTTCCTCGGCGAATTCGACGATGAGCAAGGCGGCGGGTTCGCCGCGAACGAAACTGTCGACGATGGGTCGGAAAATGGCTATGCCGCGACCCAGTTCGATCATGTTGCGGTCGACGAGTTCGACAGCGGTCGGGTCGAGCTTGACGAGATGCTGGGCGGCGTCCATCGCCTCGAAGAAACTCGGGAAGTGGCAAACGCCGAGGACTTTGTTGCGCAGAATGGGAGCAAGCTTGACAGTGATCTTTTCACTGAAGGCAAGGGTTCCTTCCGAGCCAACGAGCAAGTGCGCGAGGTTGTTGCCCGTGGCCGCGGGAAGCAGCGCGTCGATGTTATAGCCCCCGACGCGGCGAAGAACCTGCGGGAAGCGTTCCTTGATCTCCTCGGCCTCGCGTTCACCGAACGCCAGTAGATCCCGAAACAACTCCTGCACGGCACCCGTCTCGTTGACCCCGCGCAAGTCGCTTGTCACTTCGCCGAAACTGGCTCTAGCACCATCGGCCAGGATCGCGTCGATGGCCAATACGTTGTCACGGGACATTCCATAACGGATCGACCGCGCGCCGCAGGAATTGTTGGCCGTCATGCCGCCGATAGTCGCGCGAGACGAGGTTGAGACATCGACCGGGTACCAGAGCCCTTCGGCCTTTATCTTATGATTGAGGTGATCGAGGACGAGCCCCGGCTCGACGACAGCGGTTCTTGCTTCCCGGTCGAACTCGATGAGCTTGTTCAAGTGCTTGGAAAGGTCGAGGACGATGGCGCTGTTGACGGTCTGTCCGCACTGGGACGTGCCGCCGCCGCGAGGCAGGACCGGCACGCCTTCTTCGCGTGCGATCTGCATCGTGGCAACGACGTCATCGAGGGACTTCGGTACGACAACGCCAAGCGGCATGATCTGGTAGACCGAAGCATCCGTCGCGTAGCGTCCGCGGCTCGGCGCGTCGAACATCACCTGGCCGGCGACCGCGCCGTCAAGCCTTCGTCCGATCTCGGAGCGATGCTGCGGGCTAACCTCGTCCAAGCGTTCTCCTCCATGTTGCAACGCAGCTACGATTCCCGATTGACAAGCGGGCATCGCTCAATTGTATTCAAAATTCATATTAAAGAATGCAGGTCCCTGACAAGGGGGATTCTCCTTCAAACCTCGCAGCCCAGGCTCTTCATCGGGAGGGGTTTCCAAGTGTTCAAGTCTGGTCGCCATTTCCTTCAAATTCCTGGTCCGAGCAACGTTCCGGATCGAATTTTGCGAGCCATCGATATGCCCACGATGGACCATCGCGGTCCACGATTTAGTGACGTTGGTCAAAAAGCTATTACCGGCATGAAGGCCGTATTCAAGACCGAGCAGCGGGTCGTGATCTTCCCGGCGTCGGGAACGGGTGCGTGGGAAGCGGCGCTGGTCAACACCCTGTCGCCAGGCGACCGCGTGCTCATGTATGAGACGGGACATTTCGCGACACTTTGGCGAACGCTTGCCGAGGCCGTCGGTCTACGCCCCGAGTTCATTTCAGGTGACTGGCGCGGAGGCGCCGACCCTGAAGCCATCGAAGAGCACCTGAAGGCGGACGCCAATCACGAGATAAAGGCGGTTTGCGTCGTTCACAACGAGACCTCGACCGGGTCGGTGACGCAGATTGCTGAAGTCCGTAAGGCGATCGATCGTGCGGGCCATCCGGCATTGTTGATGGCGGATTCCATCTCGGGGCTTGCTTCCATCGATTTCCGGTTTGACGAGTGGGGCGTGGATGTCGCGATCAGCGGGTCACAAAAGGGGCTGATGCTGCCGCCCGGCCTGTCATTCAACGCCATCAGTGACAAGGCGGTGGCGGTGTCGAAAACAGCGCGACTGCCACGGTCCTACTGGGACTGGGAGGCAATGCGGGATCCGAACGACAAGGGGTACTTCCCTTACACGCCCGCTACCAACATGCTCTACGGGCTCAACGAAGCCATCGCCATGCTGATGGAAGAGGGTCTTGAGAACGTGTTCGCCCGTCATGCGCGCCATGCAGAGGCAACCCGCCAGGCGGTGCGGACCTGGGGCCTGGAGATCCTTTGCAACAATCCCAAGCACTATTCAAACGTGCTGACCGCGGTGATCGTGCCGGATGGGCATAGTGCTGACGGATTCCGGCGGACGACGCTCGATCAGTTCGATATGTCGCTGGGCAACGGCCTGTCGAAGGTGGCCGACCGCGTTTTCAGGATCGGGCATCTGGGTGATTTTAATGATTTGATGCTCATGGGTACGCTGTCAGGAGTCGAAATGGGGTTGAAATTGTCTGGCATTCCGCACAATCGTGGCGGAGCCCAGGCGGCCATGGATATCCTGACGAATTCAGCGACTGCTTCTGCGGCGGCCGCCGAGTAGGATAGACACGACCGAATAATAATAAACGACTACCAAACTCGAACTCTTCTGGGAGGAAGAAAGCATGAAGCGATCTTATCTCGTTGCCGCAGCGGCAACGGCTACACTTCTCGCCAGCCCGGCGCTCGCCGATAAACTGACCTTAAAGTTTGGTCACGTCGGTAAGCCGGGCTCGTTGTTCGAGACCAGCGTGAATGCCTTTGCGGCGTGTGCCAACAAGGCGCTCGGAGACAAGGCGGAAGTGCAGACATTCGGCTCTTCTCAGCTGGGCAAAGACAAAGAGCTCTTGCAGAAGCTAAAGCTCGGCCAGGTCACATTTGCCCTACCGTCTTCCGTGATGTCATCGGTATCCGAGACGTTCGGCGTTTTTGAGATGCCCTACATCATCAAGGACCGTGATCACATGCGCCGGGTTCAAGAGGCGCTGATGGAGTCGACGTTCCAACCGGCGGTCAATGCAAAGGGCTACCGGATCATCGGTCTTTTTGAAAACGGGTTCCGCCACATCACCAACAACACGCGGCCGATCAATACGCCGAAAGACTTGGCCGGCATCAAGTTGCGCACGCCGAAGGGTGCGTGGCGCGTGAAGATGTTCAAGCTTTACGGCGCGAACCCAACGCCGATGGCGTTCTCCGAGGTCTTCACGGCGCTCAAGACGAATGTCATCGACGGACAAGAAAATCCTTACGCTCAGATTGCTTCGGCAAAGTTCCAGGAAGTGCAAAAATATCTGTCGATCACCGGCCATGTTTACACACCGGCCTATGTGCTCGTTTCGGACAAGCATTTCGGTAAGCTGCCAAAGGACGTGCAAGACGCTCTCATCAAATGCGGAAAGGACACGCAGGACTTCGTCTACGATACAGCTGCGCAGCTGGAAGTGGACCTCTTGAAGGTGATCAAGGATGCAGGTGTTGAGGTGAATGACGCCGACAAGGCGGCCTTCGTCGAAGCTTCGAAGCCCATCTACGATGAGTTTTCGAAGAGCTATTCAGGTGGTCAAGCGCTGATCGACTCGGTTCAGAGCTTGGCGAAAGGCTCGTAGAGCCGCGCGGAAGGACTGAATCGCGGGAGGCAGTAACGCCTCCCGCGAGTTATTGCATGAAGCTGAGCTTCAATCCCAATTACCGATTTCTTGCCCCACCCGCAGGAGCGCGCGATGATCACGGCCCTCAAGCAATGGCTTGAGACGACCCTCGAGTGGGTGACCATCTTCCTGATGGTGACCTTGACCATCGTCGTCATCGTGGCGGTTTTGTTTCGTCTCACGGGCAACTCTCTATCTTGGTATGACGAGGTGGCAGCGATCCAGCTGTCTTGGATCACCTACTACGGAAGCGCGCTGGCCGCGCTGAAGCGCAGGCACATCGGTTTCGATACGGTGCTGCTGTCGATACCAATGCCGTTCAGAATGGTGGCGCTGACGGTTTCCGAGGTGATCGTCCTCGGTTTCTTCGTGCTTCTTGCTTACACCGGCATGCAGGTGGTTGAGGTCCTGGAAGGGGACATGCTTGTCTCGCTGACATGGGTGCCGGTTCAATTCACACAGTCCGTTATTCCGATCGGCGCGGTGCTATTCATCATTTGCGAACTCATTTCTCTGCCGGAGTATTGGCGGATGACGGCTCAAGGCAAGTCGCTCGAGCACGCTGAAATCGAGGAGGAAGTCGAAAGCGAGCTCAAGAAAGCGGAGGTGCGCTGAGCCATGCTGATGCTGGTGATCTTCCTCGCGCTTCTGGCGATGATCTGCCTCAATATGCCGATTGCGGTCGCACTTGCGGTGTCTGGTGTCATCGGGCTCGTGGCCACCGAGGGACTGGACAGCCTGCCGTCGGTGGCGCTCGACATGTACGACGGCTCCACCAAGTTTGCGCTTATTGCGATCCCGATGTTCGTACTCGCCGGTGCGATCATGAATGCCGGTGGCGTCACGGACCGCCTGATCAACTTCGTGTCGGCGTTGATCGGTTTCGTGCGCGGCGGGCTGGCGATGGTCAACATCGGCGTGTCTTTGTTTTTCGCGGAGATCTCAGGTTCAGCGGTGGCTGACGTTGCGGCTTTGGGTTCGGTGCTCATCCCGCAGATGAAAAAACGCGGATACTCGGCGCCATTTTCCGCTGCGGTTACGTCGTCTTCGGCATCGCTGGCAATCATCATTCCGCCGTCGATCCCGATGATCCTATATGCCACTTCCGCCAACGCCTCCGTCGAGCAGCTGTTTGTTGCGGGCTTTGTTCCCGGATTCATCGGCGCGATAGGTTTGATGGGCGTCGCCTACCTGTTTGCGCTGCGTTACAACCTGCCGGTCGAGGAAGCTTTCAACGTTCCAAAGCTGCGCGCCACGTTTCTTGATGCGCTTCCGGCGTTCAGTCTGCCGGTGATTATTCTTGGCGGGATCTTCGGTGGATTCGTTACGGCGACGGAAGCCGCTGGCCTGGCGGTGATCGCCGCGACGCTTGTCGGTCTGTGGTACGGCGAGATGGACTTCAAGCATCTCAGACGTGCGATGCTTGATGGGGGTATGCAGACGGCGGTGGTGATGCTGCTCGTTGCGGCGTCGGTTTTGATGGGTGGGTTCCTTACGCGGGCACAGGTGCCTCAGCAGCTGGCGCAGGGGATCTTGGATCTCACGTCGAACCAGTACTTCATCCTTCTCATCTTGAACTTTTTCTTTCTGGTCATCGGGTTCTTTCTGCACTCGGCGGCGGCGATCATTCTGGTCGTGCCGATCGTCATCCCGTTGATCAATGCCGTGGGGATCGACCCGGTTCACTTCGGAATCATCGTGACGCTGAACCTGGCGATCGGCCAGCAGACACCGCCGGTGGCCAGCGTTCTGATAACGTCATGCGCGGTTGCTCGAGCCAACATCTGGGATGTCTCAAAGATCAACGTCTATTTCGTTGCCGTGCTACTGGTCGTGCTGCTGTTGTGCACCTATGTTCCCATCGTTCCCATGTTCCTGGTTGAATACCTTTATCGATAAGGGACATGTCCTCCAGGGGGCAAAGGGGTTTTGGCATTGAGCCAGGTCCGTTCTATTGAGGCGGTCGGCTCGTGCGTTCCTTGCGTCGTGTTGAAAGATGCTGTTGTGGTGCCCACGGGCTGCCGCGCGCGTGTGATGAGCTGACGATGAGCGAATTGGTGATTCCGACTTTTGAAGACGTGGTTGCCGCGCACCAGCGGATCGCACCACATATTCATCGCACGCCGGTTATGACCTCCAGCTATCTAAATGAATTGACTGGCGCGAAGCTGTTCTTCAAGTGTGAGAACTTGCAGAAGGCTGGGGCGTTCAAGGCGCGCGGTGCCTGCAATGCCGTGTTTGGATTAAGCGAGGCGAAGGCGAAAGCCGGGGTGGCGACGCACTCGTCAGGCAATCATGCGTCGGCTCTTGCCTATGCGGCGGCGCGGCGAGGGATTCCTTGCACCGTGGTCATGCCGTGCACGGCGCCGCAGGCCAAGAAAGAGGCCGTCTTGGGCTACGGCGGCAGACTTGTTGAAAGCGAACCGTCGATGTCTTCGCGCGAAGCCGTGTTCGCCGAAGTGGTGGCTGAGACTGGCGCTGAATTCGTTCACCCTTACAACGACCCTCGGGTGATCGCCGGCCAAGGAACCTGTTCGCGTGAACTGACTGAGCAGGTTGACGGGCTTGATGCCGTGATTGCACCAATCGGCGGCGGCGGAATGACTTCCGGCACTTGCCTGACGGTTTCCAGTGCCGCGCCGAATATCGCCATCTACGCGGCCGAGCCTAAGAACGCAGACGACGCCTATCGCTCTTTGAAGGCGGGGCACATCATTGCCGATGACGCGCCGCAGACAGTGGCGGATGGGCTGAAAGTGCCATTGAAGGAACTCACCTGGCATTTCGTGTCGAGGTTTGTCACCGATATCCTGACCGCGAGCGAAGCAGAGATTATCGCAGCGATGAAACTCACCTGGCAGCGGATGAAAATCGTGATTGAGCCAAGCAGTGCCGTGCCGCTGGCGGTGATTTTGAAGAACCCGGACGTGTTCGCGAGGCGGCGCGTCGGCATCATTATTACTGGAGGCAATGTCGACTTGGACAAACTTCCCTGGACGAAGAGCTGAGAAGGCGCCGGTATGAGTGCGACGCTTGAATCACTCGAAGTTGGCTATGATGTTGCCGCGTTGCCCGGCATGGATGCTGCCGAGATTCAGACGCCTTGCCTTGTGGTTGATCTTGACGCGCTCGAACGCAACATCGCGCGCCTGCAGGCGATGGCCGATGAAATGGGTGTGCGGTTACGGGTTCACGGCAAGATGCACAAATGCGCTGAGCTGGCCCTGAAGCAGATCGCGGCGGGTGCATGTGGAATTTGTTGCCAGAAGGTGAGTGAGGCGGAGGCCTTCGTTCGCGCCGGTATCAGAGACGTACTGGTGTCCAACGAAGTGCGGGAGCCCGCCAAGATCGACCGTCTGGCGCAGCTTGCAAGAACGGCCCGGATGATCGTGTGCGTGGATGATGCCGCCAACATCGCCGATCTTTCGGCGGCCGCAGTCAGGCATGGCACCCATATTGAGGTGCTTGTGGAGATCGATTGCGGTGCCGGGCGCTGTGGCGTTGCGTATGGCAGGCCGGTGGTGGAGCTGGCCAAGGCGATCGTATCTGCATCGGGGCTTACTTTCTCAGGTCTCCAGGCTTATCAGGGTCCGGCACAACACATTCACGATTTCGAGGAACGGAAGGCCAAGATCGATGAGGCGATCCGGCAGGTGCGTGAAACCGTCGATCTACTGAATGGTGAAGGGATTGCTTGCGCCATCATAGGCGGCGCAGGGACCGGCAGCTACAAATTCGAAGGAAATTCCGGCGTCTTCAACGAGCTGCAGTGCGGGTCCTACGCGTTCATGGATGCGGCCTATGGGCGTGTACAAGATGCGGGCGGGCAGCCTATTTCCCAATTCGAGAACGCCTTGTTCATCCTCACTTCGATCATGAGTCATGCCAAGAGCGACAAGGCGATCTGCGATGCGGGTCTCAAAGTTCTGTCGGTCGATAGCGGACTACCGGTCGTCTTCGAACGCAATGATGTTGCGTACGTTGCTTGCTCAGACGAGCACGGCGAGATCTCGGATCCAAATGGTGCGTTGTGGGTCAACGACAAGGTGAAGCTCATACCCGGCCATATCGATCCGACATGCAATCTACACGACTGGTATGTCTGCGTGCGCGGCAGCAAGGTGGAGGCGCTGTGGCCGATCACTGCGCGCGGCAAGGCCTTCTAAGGTATTGGTGCCTCAACGCGCTGCATACAGTGGAATAATCGAGTCGATTTATGTGTGCTTTGCCGTGACTTTGCCGGAAAAACGCGAGTGTTTCTTACGCATCATCTTTTGCACGTCGTCGAGGTCCACGCGTTCGAATTCGGGAAGCAGGAGGTCGGCTGCGCTATGATCTTCGGTCCTGGTATAGGCGCTGGGGCTGACAACACAGAACAGGCCGGCGGATTGTGCTGCGTTTAAGCCGTTCAACGAGTCTTCGATGGCGAGGCAGTCTGTTGGGGCGAGTTCTAGCCGCTTGAGAGCAAGCTGATAGACGTCAGGTGCGGGCTTCTTGGCTGCGACTTCATCGCCAGCGGCGATTACATCGAAAACCTCGTCGGCGTCTTGTGCGAAACACGCCCGGCTGAGGGCTTCCACGTTCGGCCGGCTAGTGGTTGTAGCGACGGCGACCCTGAGACGAAGCCGGCGGGCGTGCTCGATTAACTCCGCAATACCGGGTCTCAGCTCGAGTTCCCCGTTGCCCAGAAGTTCGCCGAAGCGCGTTGTTTTCGCTCGGTGCAATTCCGTGATCCGGGATTTCCAGGGCGCGGGGTCTATGACGGCATCTTCGCTGAGGTATTGCGTGATGCGTTCCTTGCCGCCGGTGGTTTTCAGCAGGCGTGCGTAGGTTTCTTCGTCCCATTGCCAGCTGCGCTCCTGATCCGGCCAGTCGTGATTGACATCGAATGCGGCGAACGTTTCGTTAAAGGCGCGCCGATGCAACTCCTCGGTTTCGGCCAGCGTTCCGTCGACATCGAAGATCAGGGCTTTGAGCGGCATCGTTCAAGCCTCGACGGTAAATCGCGCAACAAGCGCGGGGAGCTCATCGAAGGACTGGAACGTTGCGGCGTGAGTGAGTTCGTCGACGGGCAGCTTCCGATAGCCTTCGGTATATAAAAGGAAGGGAACGCGGGCGGCTTCGGCCGTTGCCGCATCCACGTCGCTATCGCCGACGTAGAGCGCGAAAGGCTGCTCCAAATCAGCCATCGCCTTCAGCAGAGGTGCTGGGTGAGGTTTTCGTTCCGGCAGCGTATCACCGGCGATAATGACGTCGACGAGTTCGTTCCAGCCCAGGGCATTGATGAGCGCTCTTGTCGGCGCCATCGGCTTGTTGGTGCAGATTGCCAGGCGGTGACCGTTCGCGGCGAGTTGCCTCATGGCTGCCTCGCTGCCCGGCATGGGTTTGTTGGCCTCGGGAGGCGCTTCGGCATACAGCACCATGAACCGGGAAAGCCTTTCAGCGAATTTCTCCGGTATGAGCGCACCTCTTGCCTCGAGCGTCTGCTCAAGAAAGCGGCCGGCGCCGTTGCCGACATAATGGCGGGTTTCAGCGAGATCGAGGGCGGAGAGATTCATCTCCGCCATTAGCGTGTTGGCGATATCGCGGATTGCCGGTGCGCTCTCGACGAGCGTACCGTCCAGGTCGAAGACGATGCTCATTCGATGTCCTCAGGCAGCGGGGCGGGTTGCGCCTTGCGCGTGTTCGGCGGTTTGCCGGATTGCTCGGATGTTGTCCCCGTAGACACCCGGGTTGGATACCGAACCGCCTTTGAAGACGGCCGATCCGGCGACCAGAACGTCTGCGCCCGCGGCCGCGACGAGCGGTGCCGTCTCCGGCGTGACGCCGCCGTCGATTTCGATGTGGATTTCACGGTCGTCGATCATCTCGCGAAGACGGGCGACCTTGGGCACCATGGCTTCGATGAACGACTGGCCGCCGAAACCAGGGTTGACGGTCATCACGCAAACGAGGTCGATGCGGTCGAGGACATATCCGATTGCTTCGGCGGGTGTCGCAGGGTTGAGGGCCACCCCGGCCTTGCACCCTGCCGCGCGGATCGCCTGCAGGGTGCGGTCG
Source organism: Filomicrobium sp. (assembly GCA_029287535.1). Taxonomy (GTDB): domain Bacteria; phylum Pseudomonadota; class Alphaproteobacteria; order Rhizobiales; family Hyphomicrobiaceae; genus Filomicrobium. The sequence goes on along the minus strand of JARFQY010000173.1, from coordinate 2,059 downwards.
AGATGGGGACCGGCTTCGACGTGCGCCGTAATGATATCGGCCCCGGCATTGGCAAAGGCCTCAATATACGGGTCGACGGGCGCGATCATCAAATGGACGTCCATCACGGTCTTGACGTGCGGCCGGATCGCCGCGCAGGTTTGAGGGCCGAACGTAATGTTAGGGACAAAGTGACCATCCATGACATCAACGTGGACCCAGTCGCAGCCTTGCGCTTCGATGGCTTCGCATTCGGCGCCGAAGTTGGCGAAGTCCGCGGACAGAATCGACGGCGCGATTTTTATGGCGCGGTTGAAAGGAATGTTGGTGCTCACGGTCGAGGGCTCCCAGGTTTGTCAGTATCCAAACCGCCGCTAAAGACGCGGCTCATACGGATATCCTGTTCGTCAATGGTGCTCAAGGCCGCGGCATCGAGCGGCCCATTGGCGGATTCGAACAAACGGTTGGCCTGCCGCAGACGGGCCCGGTCGAGAGCATTTCGAATGGACCGCGCATTAGCGAAATGGGATTGATTGCGGCGTAGGTCAATGTACTCCCGCATGGCTGTTTCGGCTGCCGGCGTGAACGCGTAGTTTTGCTCGGCGAGCATGCCCTCGGAAATTAAATACAACTCTTCGTTGGTGTAGTCGGGAAAGTCAATGTGGTGGGCGATGCGAGAGCGAAAGCCCGGGTTGCTCGAAAAGAACCTGTCCATGCGATCGGCATAACCAGCGAGGATGACAACAAGATCGTCACGGTTGTTTTCCATAACCTGCAGCAGGATCTCGATTGCTTCCTGGCCGTAGTCGCGCTCGTTGTCGGGGCGGTAGAGGTAGTAGGCCTCATCGATGAAAAGCACGCCCCCCATCGCGCGTTTGAGGACCTCCTTGGTTTTTGGCGCGGTGTGGCCGATGTACTGGCCGACGAGATCATCGCGCGTCACCGAGACGAGATGGCCTTTGCGGACGTAGCCGAGCCGGTGAAGCAGATTTGACATGCGCAGGGCAACGGTTGTCTTGCCGGTGCCCGGATTGCCAGTGAAGCACATGTGCAGCGTCGGCGTTTGATGGCTGAGGCCCAGTTGTTTGCGAGCACGCTCGACAAGCAGCAGGGCGGCGGTTTCGCGGATGCGCTGCTTGACCGGCAGGAGGCCGACCAGCTCGCGGTCGAGTTCGTCAAGGATCTCCTTGACGCCTGACTCGCGAAACTCGGCACTCAGATCAACGCTGTCGATGGCCGCCGAAGGTGCTTCGGGAACGTCGGCGATTTGTTCGGTTGTCTCCGTCATCGCGTTGGCCTCCACCCACGTGAATCCAATTTATATCGAAAATGCGGAAAGCAAAGACGGGAGTCATTCCTTGCTTTCCGCCAGTGTCCCCCGGAGGAGGGCCCGGAGAATTGGCGTTAGCCGCGGTGGGCGGCCTGCCAGCTATAACTTTGCGAGCGTCCATGCACGTCGGTGCGGGTCATGGTGAGCCGCGGTTCGTTGTCAGGCCTGTTAACGATGAATGACATACGGACGGTTTCGAAGCCGCGTTCGGAATCGAAAGCATTCACTCGGATGTAGGACTGGGGATGGGCGGTTCGGCATTCTGCCAGTTCCATCATCACACCCTTGGGGTCCTTGAGATCAAACATGGGGTGGCCCCACATCTCCCAGTACGTGTTCCGGGGATGCGGCTCGTCGGTATATTCGAGGCCGACGGCCCAATCGTTTTCCAGGCAGTATTCGACCTGCTTCGAGATCTGCTCGTCGCTGAGGTCTGGCAGGAACGAGAAGCATCCTTGGGTGATGCGCATTGTGGTCTCTCCTTGGAATCTCATGTCTCGATCAAACGGCGACGGCAGGCGTCGGCACGAAGTCGGAGGCGTCGGTCGAGGTATAGTTGAAGGTGATGTTGCCCCAGGTATCGAGAGCGGCTTCCAGCGGCTTGCACCACTTGGCGGCCTCGCGCAGGATTTCGGGGCCTTCTTCCTTGATGTTGCGGCCTTCGTTGCGGGCAAGCACCATGGCCTCGAGGGCGACACGGTTGGCGGTGGCACCGGCCTGAATGCCCATTGGGTGGCCGATGGTGCCGCC
>JARFQY010000096.1 GCA_029287535.1 Filomicrobium sp. | reverse complement strand
ACTATACCGAGCGCCGAGAACCTCGCGACATTCCATGAAGGTTTTCCCGACGCGATGTTACGAATACTCATACACGAGGGACAGAGGCTGGCGCACTTGCCGTATCAAGACAGTTACAGTTTCGAGATCGCGGAGATATTTTTGGGTGCCGAGACGGAGACTGCACTACTTGAAAAGCATCGTGCCGTGCTTGAGATACTTCCATTTAAATTCGAAGAGGGGGCCTTGCATTAAACTTGGGCCCCAAGCTGTACCACGTGGCCTTCTCCGCCCAATCGGGCGGCTCCGACGGCCACGATCGGCCTAGCCATACGACCGACGCTCCACTAACATTCGAGTTGGATCACTCAATGGGGGCGGGTCAAGGGTAGGTGGATTTCCGGGGCGATCATTAACCCTAGACGACCCGGCAATAGCTATTTGCTCCAGATAGGCGGCTCAAGTTGCTTGACGTATGTCAACACCGCAACAATCTGCCTCTATACGATTGGAGCGAACATACGTGCTAAAGCCACGGAGCAAGCCGTGACCATGCGATCGCATCCCGACAACGCAGATTTACCCACCTGCTTCATTCGTTCCGATGGTCAACTGGCAGCAAGACTCCCAACCTTTGCAAATGAAAACGCCGCGCTTGTGAAGCTCTACGGCGCAATGCTCTTGACGCGCACGTTTGACGAGAAAGCCGTCGCGCTCCAGCGCACTGGTCGGCTCGGCACTTTTGCCTCGTCGCTGGGCCAAGAGGCTGTATCGATTGGTACGGCAAGTGCCATGCGTACCGAGGATATCCTCCTGCCATCATTTCGCGAGCAAGGGGCGATGCTCTGGCGCGGTGTGAGTCCCAAAGAGCTGTTCCTCTATTGGGGAGGCGACGAGCGCGGTAGCGACTTTGCCGGTCCGAGAGGCGACTTCCCGATCTGCATTCCCGTTGCGAGTCATGCGCCCCATGCGGCGGGTGCCGCGTTGGCCATCAAGCTTCGTCAGGAGTCGCGTGTCGCTGTGGCCATAATGGGCGATGGTGCAACATCAAAAGGTGATTTCTACGAGGCACTCAATATTGCCGGCGTTTGGCGGCTGCCTGTCGTCTTCGTCATAGCAAACAACCAGTGGGCAATTTCGGTACCGGTATCCCGTCAAACTGCGGCGAGGACACTAGCTCATAAGGCGGCAGCAGCAGGGATCGCCAGCGCACGTGTCGATGGAAACGACGTTATCGCCGTGAGAGCAGAGGTCGGAGAAGCCATAGATCGGGCGCTTGGCGGGGAGGGAGCAACGTTGATCGAAGCTCTCACTTATCGGCTAAGTGACCACACGACCGTCGACGATGCGCGACGATATAGAAGCGACGCTGCGGTTTCGGAGCAATGGCCCAAGGAGCCGATTGCGCGATTAAGACACTACCTCACAAACACGAGCGGTTGGTCAAAGGCTGACGAGGAAGCTCTGATTGCGGACTGCCGTGAGCGTGTAGAACGGGCAGCTAACGATTATCTTTCGACACCACCTTTAGAGCCCGATGCGATCTTCGAGCACAGCTTCGCAGCTCTCCCTAAAGATTTGTTGGACCAGCGTGGAGGGATAGCAATGGCGAAGACGATTGGACCGCATCATGACTGACCATTGCCTCGTCGAAGCCGTCAACCTGGCACTTGCACGTGCTATGAGCGAGGACGAGGATGTGATCCTCCTCGGCGAGGACATCGCCAGAAACGGAGGCGTATTTCGAGCAACCGACGGCCTGCTAGATAGTTTTGGCGAAGATCGGGTTATAGATACTCCGCTTGCGGAGACGGCAATCGCCGGCGTCTGCATAGGACTGGCTGCGGAGAAGTTGAGACCTGTTGCCGAGATCCAATTCTCGGGGTTTCTGTACCCTTGCATTGATCAACTTGCGAATCACGCTTCCCGTTTTCGGACTCGCACAAGAGGGCGGCTGACCTGTCCAATGGTCATCCGCACGCCTTCAGGAGGCGGTATTCATGCGCCTGAGCATCATTCCGAGAGTATGGAAGCGATGCTAATCAATATACCCGGGATCCGCGTCGTATTCCCATCTTCGCCGCAGCGCGCCTACGGACTTCTGCTCTCCGCCATCAGAGACCCCGACCCCGTAGTTTTTTTTGAGCCGACCCGTCTTTATCGCTCTCCCAAGGAACGCGTCGAGGATAATGGCCAAGGTCTTGCACTCGATTGCTGTTTCATCCTGAAGTCCGGCGCTGACGTGACGGTGATCAGCTGGGGCGCGATGTTGAAGGAAGCAATGGCCGCCGCGCTCTCTGTCGAAGCCGAAGGTATCCATGCCGAAGTGATCGACGTCGCAACCCTGAAGCCGATCGACTTCGGGACCATACTCAATTCGGTAAGAAAAACGGGACGGGCTATTATCGTACAAGAGGCGCCTCTGACCGGCGGGTTTGGTGCCGAGATCGCAGCACGGATCGCAGAACACGCTATACTGTCGCTCTTGGCGCCGGTTCGACGCCTCGCAGCTTACGACATTGTCATGCCGCTGCCCCGCCTTGAACGTCACAACATACCGGACGAGCAGCGCATCACGGCGGCGATTCGTAACATCATGAGTTACACATGAAGGTGTTCAAGTTACCCGATCTTGGTGAAGGGCTGGATGAGGCCGAAATAGTCTCTTGGCACGTCAGCGCTGGCGACCACGTTGTAGCTGAGCAGCCGATCGTTGCTGTGGAAACGGCTAAAGCCGTGGTCGAGATACCATCCCCAAGGTCGGGTCGGGTTTCACTCGTTCATGCCAGGGTTGGAGACGTCGTCAAAATTGGTTCACCGCTTGTGACTTTCGAAGATGAAGCGATCGCGCAGCATGACATCGGCACCGTCGTCGCAGAGCTGCCTGGATCTGAAGTCGAAGCTCAGCGGCCTAGCCCCGAAGCCAAGAAGCACAGTGGCGATAAGCAGGCCAGTGATACCCCGCTTGCCAGCCCGGCAATCCGCCAGCTCGCCCGCAGCCTCGGGCTCAATCTCACGGCGATTGAAGGCACAGGGCCCCGCGGATCGATTACGCGGCGCGACGTTGAAAGGGCTTCCGCGTCTGGCCAGAGCGGCTTCGAGCCTTTAAGCGGCGTCCGTCGAGCAATGGCGCTGAACATGGGGCGATCGGCACGCGAAGTGCCTGGCTCGACAGTGCTTGACGAGGTCGATGTCGGCCATTGGCCAGCCGACGCAGATGTAACCCGCCGGCTGATAGTTGCTGTCGTAGCAGCTTGCAAGAAAGCTCCGGGCTTGAATGCCTGGTTCAACGGGGACTTGCTTGAGCGAAAACTCTTAACCATGGTTAACATTGGGATTGCCATCAGCGGCCGCGACGGTCTGTTTGTTCCCGTGTTGCGACACGCAGAACAGCTTGCTTCAGAAGAATTGCGCGAGCACATTGAAAAAATAAAAGAAGCGGTCGATGCTCGAAATTTGTTGCCGGAGGATATGGCGGGCGCCTCCATTTCTCTATCGAATTTCGGTATGTTGGGCGGGCTCTTCGCCTCACTCGCAATCGTTCCACCGCAAGTCGCAATTCTTGGGGCAGGCCGCATCTTCGAGGCCGTTCGGCCTATCGATGGAGAACCACGGCTTACTCGCATTCTTCCACTTTCGCTCAGCTTCGATCATCGTGTAGTCACGGGTGCTGAGGCCGTTACGTTTATTAATGCAGCGATCGCGTCGTTGGCGGCAAAGGACGACCCCGCATCCTCAAACGATGAGCTATGAGACAGAGCCATGGACAATAGCTTCCGCTTTGGAGATGAATTCGGCCCTGCAAAAATGGTGACCCTTTACAATCAGGCTGTCGGCCTGAAGGCGGTCGTGGCTATTGACAATGTGGCAGCAGGTCCGGCAATCGGCGGGACGCGGATGGCAGTCGACGTAAGCGTCGAAGAGTGCTTTCGATTAGCGCGGGCCATGACTTTCAAGAACGCAGCGGCGGGTCTGCCGCACGGCGGGGCGAAGTCGGTGATTTTTGCTGATCCTTCAATGAGCGTAGACAAGAAAGAAGTGCTCATCAGGGCTTTCGCACGCGCGATCAAGGATCTGTCGGAATACATACCCGGCCCCGACATGGGAACAAATGAACTTACCATGGCCTGGATACATGATGAGACGGGCCGGGCTGTGGGCCTCCCGAGCGCCATAGGTGGAATCCCGCTTGATGAAATCGGTGCAACAGGCTTCGGGCTCTCTGTAGCGGCGGGTGTCCTTGAGGAGTTCAGTGCACTCAAGCTCGACGGTGCGCGCATTGCAGTTCAGGGTTTTGGGGCCGTCGGCCGGCATGCCGCTCGCTTTCTAAGTGAAAAGGGTTCCATACTCGTTGCTGCAGCGGACAGCCGGGGGGCAATCCATGACCCCTGCGGCCTCGATGTCGAGAAACTGCTTAGGTTAAAGGTTGAAGGGGCGAGCGTTGTTCAGTATGGCGGTGCCAAAACGGGCCCCGCGGAGAGCATCATCGCAACGGATTGTGATATCTTAATCCCAGCAGCCAGGCCCGATGTGATTAGCTTGAGCAACGTCGAAACGGTAAAGGCGCAGATCATCTTACAGGGTGCAAATATTCCCGTCACTATAGACGCCGAGAGACGACTTCATGAAAAAGGAACACTTTCGATACCAGATTTCATTGCCAATTCTGGTGGTGTGATCGCCGCTTCCGTGGAATTCCATGGCGGAAGCGAAGATCAGGCAATGACAACGATTGCCCACAAGATAGCGGAGAACGTCCGCGGCGTATTGGAGGGCTGGCGCACGCAGAATCTGCCACCGCGACACGTCGCAAACGATTTAGCGAGAGCCAGAGTGCAAGCCGCGATGCGAATTCGGCGCTTTCATAGTTGTCTGACTTAATGACGCAATCGCACTTGGAGTGCGAACCTATAGAATAATTTGTAGTTCAACGCGGGGATCCAAGTCCAATGGGCTCTGTACCTCCGTGTCTAAAGGATCTGCCGGTACCAAAGGCTATGACGTCGGTCCGCATCGCACTCTGTGGGGCGTCAGTTTTCCCAACCCAAAGTTTTGATAATCATCATTTCTCTCGGGCTAGGTCTGTGTGATTGGTGTCTAAGATTTGATCCGAAAGGAGTTTGTTTGTATGACATATCGCGATTGGCTGCCCTCCTGTCTCTTATACACATCTGACGCTGCCGACGAATCGAGTCGCGGGGGGGGGG
>JARFQY010000369.1 GCA_029287535.1 Filomicrobium sp. | reverse complement strand
CCCCCCCCCCGCGACTCGATTCGTCGGCAGCGTCAGATGTGTATAAGAGACAGATATTTGATTATCTCGGAATTAGAGAGAGAGAAATTCTAAGCACTCGAACGCATCAAAAGTTCACTTGCTGAGCGTGCCGTTGCCGTGCACCAGATTTCCCTATCCTAGATATGGAGATGGAATTGGTTGCCGCTCTTGCGGTTGGGCTGGACACGGACCTTGAACGGGGTCTAATCGGCTTGCGGTACGTCCAACGCGATGCTGAGACGCCAGAAATGACCGAAATCTGTTCTATTCGAGCGCGGTTCCAAATACCCGGTTTTTGATCAACGCGGCCCTGACGAGCGTCTGACATAATTAATTCAAGCACAAGACTTCAAGAAGCGGCCTTCTTAAATGCGGATTGGATTCCTCATCAACCCAATAGCGGGAATGGGCGGCCGTGTTGGCCTCAAAGGCACTGACGGTGTCGTCGAGGAGGCGGTCGCGCTGGGTGCCGAGCCAGTCGCTCCCGGAAAGGCTGCACAGATGCTTGGTCTGCTTTGGCAATTGCTCCAGGGTGAGAAGCGCCGCCACGCGATTGAGTGGCTCACCTGTTCGGGCCGGATGGGGGAGGAGGCACTTCGCGTTGCCGGCTTTAAGAAAATCAGGGTTATTCACCGGCCGACTGAAGTCCCATCGGCGGACGATACGGCGGCCGCTGTACACGCTTTCCTCAAGGCGAAGGCCGATCTGATCGTCTTCTGCGGCGGAGACGGCACTGCGCGCGACATTGCGGCCATCACCAAGGATGATGCGCCAATCCTGGGTATTCCCTCTGGCGTCAAAATGTATTCGGGCGTGTTTGGCGTAACCGTTGCCCGGACCGCAGAGATCATTGTGGGCTTTCTTCGTGGGGAGGTCCCGCTCGCCAAGGTCGACGTGGTGGATCTCGATGAGGCTCGCTACCGCAAGGGGGAATGGGCCGTTCGACTGTATTACACTGCTTTGACGCCGTTCGAGCCGACACGTACCCAGCTGGCCAAAGCTCTCATCACCGAAAGCAGCGATGCGGCTGTCAAGTCCGAGATCGCCGAAGACCTCTGCGAATTGATCCGCGCCAATCCCAAAACGCTTTATCTCTTGGGCCCGGGCAGCACCATCCAGGCTGTCGCCGATGCTCTAGGGGTCAAGAAGACGCTTCTGGGCATCGACGCCTTACTTTGCGGAAGGCTCGTCGGTCACGATCTCAACGAGGCAGGGCTCTTGGAGCTATTGGAGAGATACGGGAACGCTAGCCTGATCGTAAGCCCGATCGGAGCGCAAGGCTTCGTCCTTGGCCGCGGCAACCTGCAGATCAGTCCCGACGTCATCCGCAGGATCGGAATCGACAACATCGTCGTCATCGCGACACCAGCTAAGCTAGCGCGCACCCCTGCTTTGAGATTTGATACGGGCGATCACGCACTCGACGCAGCCTTCATGACGAAACGCTACATCAGAGTCATAACGGGTTTCCGGCGCCGGCGGCTTACGCCCGTGTCGCAATGACGTAACAGAGAGCTAGAACGATTATATGACCTTCATACCGCATACCGATGTGGAGCGCCGGCAGATGCTTAGCGCTATCGGCATGGGCAGCTTGGAAGAGCTGTTCGTGGATATTCCGGCGAATGTCCGGTTTCCTGAGCTCCGGTTAGCCGCCAGGCTGACCGAGATGGATCTTGATCAGGAGCTTCGCAAGCTGTCTCGGCGTAATCGAAGCCTCGAATGCGGCCCCTCGTTCCTCGGAGCAGGCTGCTACCGTCACTTCATTCCGGCAACTGTCGACTACGTTCTCCAGCGCGGTGAGTTCTACACCTCTTACACACCCTATCAGCCAGAGCTGAGTCAGGGATTTTTGCAGGCGATGTTCGAGTACCAGACAATGATCTGTCGCCTGACGGGAATGGAGGTCAGCAACGCAAGCCACTATGATGGGGCGACGTCGCTCGCGGAAGCAGTTTTGCTGGCACTCGATGCCGGCGAGGGGAGACGGACGAGGATAGTGATGTCGCCTTACGTTCATCCGAACTATCGCGCCGTCGTCGATACCTACCTGAAGGGAACAGACTCCTATCTTGATGTCGCCGAAGAGCGTTACGACGGCGCGATAGCCCTTTCCGAGCGCATCGATGATGAAACCGCCGCTTTGGTGCTTCAGACACCCCATTTCCTTGGCGGTATTGAGGATCTGACCGGGGTCGCTGACACGGTCCACGCCAAGGGGGCACTTCTTATCGTTGTCGTGGATCCTATCTACCTTGGCCTCTTCAAGCCGCCGGGAGACTTCGGCGCCGACGTGGTCGTCGCGGATGGACAGGCGCTCGGTATCACAGCCTCTTTCGGCGGCCCCTCCCTTGGTATTTTTGCCACCCGTCGCAAGTATATCCGGAGGCTCGTCGGCCGTCTCGTCGGACAGACCGAGGACAGCGAAGGCCGCCGCGGGTTCGTCTTGACGCTCGCAACCCGGGAACAGCACATCAGACGAGCAAAGGCGACGAGCAACATTTGCACGAACTCGGCTCTTGGGGCTTTGGCAGCGGCGGTCGATCTGGCGACGCTGGGCGAGCGCGGCGTTCGACGAGTCGCAGAGCTCTGCTTTCACAAGAGCCACTATGCAGCGGCGAGAATCTCGGAAATCCCAGGCTGCGCCGTTAATACGCAGGCTCCCCGTTCCGAATTCTTCAAGGAATTCGTCATAACGCTGCCCGTCGACGCCGCGACCGTCATCTCCCGTCTGCGCAAAGAGTATGGCGTGATAGGCGGCTACGATCTCGGCCGCAGTTTACCGGGGAACGACAACAGGATGCTCGTTGCCGTCACGGAGATGAACACGCGCAAGGAAATCGACCGGCTAGTTGCCGCCTTACACCAGATCGTTGCTTGAGGACTGGACGGAGATTAACCCGATGGATGAGCCGACACTTTACAAGCTGAGCGCCGACGGTCGTTCAAGTGTTGCTTTGCCCGAGTGCGATGTGGATGAGAGCAAGATTCCCTCTCGCCTAATGCGGGACGCGATCGGACTGCCGGAGCTTTCCGAGCCTCAGGTCGTGCGTCACTACCTGCGCCTGTCGCAGCTCAACTATGGCGTTGACACCGGCTTTTATCCGCTAGGTTCCTGCACAATGAAATATAACCCCAAGGCATCGGAGATCTGGGCGCGGCTGCCGGGCTTCTCGCAAGTCCATCCCCTTCAAGATCCGGAAAGCGTGCAGGGCGCGCTTGAGCTCATGTTTGACCTGCAGGAGCAACTCCAGGAAATCGCTGGCTTTGCGCGCGTCGCGCTGCAGCCCGCAGCGGGGGCGCAGGGTGAGCTGACTGCACTCTTGATGATACGCGCTTACAACCGCTGGCGTGGTGAAGGACAGCGCGACACAATCCTTGTTCCGGATTCCGCGCACGGGACCAACCCAGCATCCGTGACGATGGGAGGCTATACCGTCGTCGAGGTGCCATCGAACAAAACCGGCGACGTCGACTTGGAGGCGGTGAAGGCTGCCTGCAACGATCGCCTTGCCGGCATTATGCTTACCAATCCCAACACGCTGGGCTTATTTGAAGAGCGCATCGGTGAGCTTGTCGAGCTCGTTCATGGATGCGGCGGCCTCGTCTACGGCGATGGCGCCAACTTGAATGCATTAACCGGAGTCACGAGGCCGGGTGATCTCGGCATTGATCTCATGCACTTTAATCTGCACAAGACATTTGCTACACCGCATGGCGGCGGCGGTCCGGGCTCCGGGCCTGTCGGCGCCGCTCCGGCGCTGGCACCCTTCCTACCTGGCCCGGTGGTTGAGAGGTCTCAAGTGGCGCTTGGTGAGCATCCGGTTTATGTGCTCACCTCGCCCGAGCAATCCATCGGCCGCATGGTCGCCTTTCACGGGAACTTCGGCATGTTTGTGCGCGCTTGGGCCTACCTTCGCCTCCTCGGCGCCGAGGGCCTGCGAGAGGCGGCAATGCATGCGGTTTTGAATGCAAACTACCTCCGCGTCCAGCTGGCCGAGGACTACAATATGCCCTTTGACCGTACGTGCATGCATGAGTTCGTATGCGAGGGCGCGCCTAAGGGCACGTCCATAAGAGCGCTCGACGTATCCAAGAGGCTCATGGACTATGGCTTCCACCCGCCGACGAATTACTTCCCGTTAACTGTAAAAGAGGCCTTGATGATCGAGCCGACGGAAACCGAGGACAAGGAGACGCTGGATGCCTTCGTGAGAGCCATGCGGAACATCGCCGCTGAAGCGAGAGCAGACCCGCATGCCCTGCGCGATGCGCCGCATCGGACCCCGGTTGGTCGGCTTGACGAGGTCAAGGCAGCTCGCGACCTGATCGTTTCCGAAGAGACCTAAAGAGAAAGGCGCTCTACTTTTGGGCCGTTGCCAACAGCAGTAGGGAAGCGGACCCGTAGGATAATCAGTGGTTCAACGCGGGGATCCAAGTCAGGATCTGCTAGTCTCAGCCCTATGTGCTTGCTGCCATGCAGGTCTTGCCTCTGATGCTTCAAATGGCCAGAGTTCTAATATCATCTTGGCTCATTGCCAACTCCTGGAGAGGCAATCGATGGTCGGCTTAAATCCCTATCGTATTTTTCAGTGGCAAGCAGAGTATCCAGACTGGAACGTCGGCACGACTTTCACAGCGCCCCCGATAGACATTGAGGGGTCTGACGGTCGAGTTTGGCGGGACCATCCGAAGGCGGGCGGCAAGGTCGCAATTCGAATGTATCGTGGAGAGGCTCACGGCGGTGAAATTCTTTCCTGGGACGCCGCTGGCGGGACCGGTATAGTGAGGGTGTGCGATACAACTTGGCACGTTAAAAAAGTCTCTGGCGACACGTGGCAGGTAGTCGGCTAATCGACCAGGACAACAAAGTCCGGGAGACCTCAGTTAGTTAGCCTCTGAACAATCCAAAAGTTTCAATTGGACTTCCACCAATGGACGCAAGGGCTTCCCGTCTCTCACCGAGGATACTGGTCGTCGGCGCAGTGGCTGGTGGTACCTCGGCCGCAGCGCGCGACACTAGAGGGAGCGCGCCGAGATATTGCTAATGGAGACCGCACCATGGAAACATTCCAAACCTTAGCAGTAGTTTTGATTGGCGGTACGGCAGGTTGGGTTTATCTGCGCCTGTAGGAACGGATTAACTTCTTGGAGCATGAGGTCCGTTGGCTCCGAAGTGAGGTGGAAGCCATGAAACCGACCGAGGTCAAGTCGAAGTATGATCGGGACTGATCGGCATTCAATTCCAAGCGCTCGACTCGCCCGGAAAAGGACGCCAATACTCAACTCAATATCTTGGGGAATTAGAGTGCTAGTTTGGGAGTTTGTGGAAAGTCCTGATGCTCGCATAGGCCGTCTCTATCAGATGTTGTCGCCTCGCTCGCGCTTTCACTCGCTCTTCACAACGTCTGGGCCTTGATCATCGTCATTTCGGCGGCGTGTGTTCGGTTGTAGGCTCTCGCCTAGACGGCCTGTCCGGCACTCCGAGCGTGCCTGTCGTTCAAGGACGATGGAGTACTCAATGCGCTCAAATGTGAGCGAGACGGACAGCAAGGCTCTAAACTAATTAGTCGAGTTTGTAGAATGGCTCACAAGCAGGTTCTTTTTCGCTCTGAAGCACGAGAAAAAATTCTCCAGGGGTGCACCAAGCTAGCGGATGCAGTGCGATTAACCCTCGGGCCGAAATCAAAATCAGTGTTGATCGAGAAGAAATGGGGCGCCCCTCTAGTCTGCGATGATGGCGTTACAATTGCCAAGGAATTCGACTTGGAAGATCCGGAAGAAAACCTCGGCGTGCAAATGCTACGCCAGGCAGCAGAAAGGACTGGCGATAAGGTCGGTGATGGCACATCAACCGCGACGGTTCTCGCCCACGCCATCCTTTCAGACGGCATACGTAATGTGACGGCGGGCGCCAGTGCGATCGACATCAAGCGTGGTTTAGATCAAGCGGTTGCGCTAGCTATCGAGACGCTCAGGGCAACGTCGAAGCCCGTACGCCAACGCATCGAGAAGGCGCAAGTGGCAGCAATTGCAGCTCATAATAGTTCAGAGATTGGTGAGCTTGTCGCTGACGCCATGGATAAGGTGGGAAACGATGGTGTTATCAGCGTTGAGGAGGCCAAGACCACTGAAACCACGCTAGATGTCGTCGAAGGCATGCAGTTCGACCGTGGCTACGTTTCACCGTATTTTATTACCGACCCAGAGCACATGGTCGTCGAGTTGAACGAGCCGCAAATTTTGATTTGCGAACAGAAGTTGTCGAGTTTGCAGCCGATGCTGCCACTTCTGGAAAAGATTGTTCAATCGGCCAAACCTCTGCTCGTCATTGCTGAGGATGTCGAAGGCGAGGCCTTAGCTACTCTGGTCGTCAACAAGTTACGTGGCGGCCTTAGCGTTGCAGCCGTTAAGGCGCCCGGGTTCGGTGATCGGCGCAAGGCGATGCTGGAGGACATCTCCATCCTGACGGGTGGCACGGTCGTTAGCAAAGACCTCGGCATAAAGCTTGAAAACGTTAAGCTCGAAGTGCTGGGTAGCGCCAATCGCGTAACAATCGACAAGGACACAACAACAATCGTTGGCGGTAGTGGGGCCAAAACCGAAATTGATGCTCGTGTCGACCAAATCCGAAAGCAAATCGAGGACACGACATCCGACTACGACCGCGAGAAATTAGAGGAGCGGCTCGCCAAGCTGGCGGGTGGCGTCGCGGTAATCCGCGTCGGCGCCCCCTCAGAGACCGAGCTCAAGGCGCGAAAGGAAGCCCTGGACGACGCGATCAGTGCGACGAAAGCAGCTGTGGAAGAGGGTATCGTACCGGGAGGCGGGCTCGCGTTGCTCCGTTGTACAGGAGGGGTGAGGGAATTAGAGGCGTCGCTTGAAGGCGATGCTAAGACTGGCGTCCAGATTTTGGAAAGGGCGCTGCAAGCCCCGGCGAGACAGATTGCGGAAAACTCTGCTACCGATGGTGGCGTTGTCGTCTCCCGCATGCTTGATGGCAAGGGCAATTACGGCTTTGACGCTGCGACTAGGACATACGTCGATCTTGTCGAAGCCGGCATCATCGATCCGACCAAGGTCGTTCGCATAGCGCTTGAGAACGCCGTGTCGGTTGCAAGCGTTTTGCTTTTGACCGAAGCCACGATGACCGAGATCCCTGAAGAGAAGAATGAGCAGCGGTATCCGGCTGACATGGGAATGTAAAAGTCCGCGAATTTGTATTTCTGGTTGATGAGGTCTGCGCGCGTCGTGTGGGACAAGATAAGCAGACACAGAGAAGAGGAGATTCTCGTCATCTGCCATGAATACTCGGGCCAGATGGAAAGTAAGCCATGGTGGTGCAGCTAGCAGAGGCCATAAATCTTTAATTGACATTAGATGCCCACCAGCAGTGTCCGCAACCTACCCGTGTATGAATTGGGCCGGCATCTATTTTTTCAAGTTTTCCATGTATAGCAAGTCTGGAGCAAGTTTATGCAGTTCGCCTTCTCATCGATAAATTCGACCTGGAGGCCTGGTGCGGTCATCATCCTCAGTGATAGCCAGATTTCAGAAAAGCCGCCCACGCCAGGCGATACGTTTTACCTTGACATGGCAATGACCACCGTGGGCGGTAAGTTCGTCGAAGTATCGCGGGACCGAATGCGCGTGTCCCTAAAGGATGGGAACGAGTACCGCTTAACAAAGATCGACGGTGCTCAATGGAGGGTCGGTGGCGTTTAAAAAAGCGCCCGCGCTGGCTGAGTTTCCCCACTAGAAGACTTAGTCGGCAGGAAACACTATGGCACAGGGCCTTGGCATCTCAGCTTCAGCGGAACATCCACTTTTCTATCAAATATATAGATCGGCTGCGGGACGCGAGTGAGATAAGTGCAAGGAGGTTGGAGGTCGCTGATTTCTATCTGAACGTCGCTCGGGTGCCGCGCGAGCGCCAGATCAGCCATTGTAGACCTCTTTGCTACAAACGGAGGGGACGTCTAGAGCCGTTAGGCTCTGTCGCGTGGCAGCAAGTGATCCCTCTGTATTAAGGGCGCGACATGCATCCTCGATCAATACGGTTTTGAAGCCGCACCTTGTGGCGTCCTCAGCCGAATATCGGACGCAAAAGTCAAGTGCGAGACCGGCGAGCCAGACGCGACGAAATCTCCGCTCGCGCAGGTAACCGGCCAGGCCCGTGGGCGTCCTACGATCATTTTCAAAAAACACTGAGTAAGAATCGATCTCTTGATGGTATCCCTTACGCAGCAAAAGCTGTGCTCCCGGTATATCCAGGGCAGCGTGCAGATCGGCGCCCGGCGTGCCTTGGACGCAGTGATCAGGCCAGAGAATTTGCTCGCCGTAGGCAAGATTCATCGTTTCGAAAGGTCGCTTGCCTGGGTGTGATGAGGCAAAGCACGAATGGTTTTTAGGATGCCAGTCCTGCGTCAGTATCACAGTCTCGAAACACGAGGCGATGCGATTGATGATCGGCACGACCTCCTCTCCCCCCGGAACGGCGAGTGCGCCGCCACAACAGAAGTCGTTTTGGACATCGACGACGAGAAGTGCGTCGCATTCTCCTATCTTGAGTTTCTTATGCATGGGTCTAGCCTTCGGCAGCGTCCTGCCGTCGATCCACTTCCTCAGTCAGACTTGAAAGGGCTGCGCCGATTGCGACGGGGTATTGGGCTCCCGGGCGCAGCTCGCGTTGTTCGTCGGGGAGGCTTGCGAGGCTCTTAGCCGTTGCGGCTCGTATCTCGGAAAGCGGTGGTCGGTCGAGCCGCTGGCCGCCCTTCATGACAGGCTTGATAAGCGGCTCGCCTATTTGCCGGTCGCTCTCGAGCGACAGCGTATCGCCGCTCATGCGGCCATCGGCAGCGTAGCGACGCCAAACTTGCTTGCGTCCCGGCCAAGTCGCCTTCCCGGGTGACCGCTTCCGTCTTGCCAGCGACGCATATTCTTGCAGTTTGTAGGCGCAGTCGAGCCCGGGCGCATCGGACGATGTCGTCAGACTGGTGCCGATGCCGAACCCGTCGATCGGCGCCTTGGCCTGCATAATTGCGGCCAGCACGCCTTCATCGATCCCGCCGCTGGCAAAGATGCCAATGTCACGGAGCCCACCAGTGTCTAGGATCTCGCGAACGCTTCGCGACAGTGCGATGAGATCGCCGCTATCCAAACGCACCCCGCGCACGATGATACCCCGCTCCTTCAAACGTTGTGTCAATTTTACAAGCTTTCGGGCGGCAGCTTCGGTGTCGTAGGTGTCGATCAGCAAAACGGTCTGACTGGGACGCGATTCCGCGAAGGCTTGGAACGCGCTTACTTCGTCATGGAACGCCTCAACGAACGAGTGAGCCATGGTTCCGAACAACGGGACACCGTACATTTGATTGGCCAGCATAGTTGCGGTCCCAGCAAAACCTGCGAGGTAGCTTGCTCGCGCCGCTAGCAATCCCGCCTCGGCTCCATGCGCCCTACGCAGTCCAAAATCGACGAGCTGTTTCCCTTGCGCCAGCAGGACATATCTGGCGGCCTTCGTCGCAATGAGGGTTTGGAAATGGAGGATGTTTATAAGGCGTGTCTCCACAAGCTGCGCGACCGGCAATGGCGCGGTAACCCTCAAAATTGGCTCGTTTGGAAAGAAAACGGTTCCTTCGGCAATTGCGTGGACGTCCCCCGTGAAGCGCAGGCCCTCGAGGTAGCCGATAAGGTCATCGCTGAAACGATTGCTGTTTCTAAGCCACTGCAAATCGGAGGTGGAGAAATGCAAATCTTCGAGGAAGTCGAGCGCCTGTTCCAGTCCCGCGGCGACAAGGAATTCGCGTCCAGGCGGCAAGCTGCGGACGAAAAACTCGAATACGGCCACATCGATGACGTCATGCTCCAGGTAGGCCTGGACCATGTTAAGCTCATAAAGATCAGTCAACAGCGGAGTGTCACCAAGTCGTGCCATACAAACCTCTTGCCAACAAGGAACCAGAATTACGGTTCGAGAACAGTTTTCACGAATTCTGCAATAAGCACGTCATTCATCAAGGCCTTACACAAAAACTCTTCCCATCCGGCTCACTAAATAAGAGCCCTGCCAACGACGCGATGTATCAGTACGGTGGCATCAGCCATGGTATATACCTCAACCCAGAGCGCGATTTCCTGCGCACGCTGGAAGAGAAGGCATGCGCCGCCTACGAGTATCAGTGTGAGCAGGCTTTCAAGACGGTCCGGCACGCCGAAGGAACATCTGAACCTGACGCCAACTGCACCTCAGTCTCGCATAGCAACTCGGGCAGTCTTCATCCGAATAACGCGTCAACGATAAGCTACGTTGCGAGGTACTCAATGCCGAGCGGTTTGCAACCACCGGGCAGGCGCAGATCGTGAACAATCAGCGGCTCCGCCGATACAATTACGTACGGCCGCACAAGGCCTTCAGTATGCAAGTACCAGTGCCAGAAACAACCCAGAGAGCGACGAATTAAGCGGCCCAGACCAAGAGGGCTTTACAGAACTATGTTTTCCATGAATTTTGTCTTCGAGCAAAAGAGCAGGGCTGAGAAGGTTGCCAGATCAGAGCACTAGGTCTGGTGACGAGCAGACCTTGTCATACGTCGTTACAGTTTTATAGCCTGTCGATGACACCAGCCATAAAAGAGCTTCGTTGCCTACGCACCTGCTGGTAGGTGAATCTTGAAGTGCTGACATCGAGTGATCAGAGCCATAAAATTTCGGGGCAGCCCTTGGATTCCTTCGAAGTGAAGGTACGTGGGGTGACCTGCAACTTTGCGCATCGGTAACGCAGGCCGTGAATGAGTTTTTAATTGTACTAGCTCTCATTCTATTGAATGGGCTCTTCGCACTGTCAGAGCTTGCGGTAATCTCCTCTAGGCGTTCGCGCTTGCGGGCCATGATGATGCGTGGCTACCGAGGTGCTGAAAGTGCCCTCGAGCTTTTGAGTAGTCCTGGCCGATTTCTGTCGGCTGTTCAGGTGGGCATCACGCTTATTAGTATTCTTAACGGTGCAATTTCTGGCGATGCATTTGGCCATCATGCCGGCCGCTTTCTAGAGCTTACTGGCTTGCCGACTGGTTTCTCGACACCACTCGGTTATGGCTTTGTCGTCTTGGCTATTACCTATCTCTCGGTAACCATCGGCGAGCTCGTTCCAAAGAACCTTGCGCTGCGCGATCCAGAGCGGATTGCTTGTGCTGTCGCGCCGTTCATGGTGAGATTTTCAGCTGTGGCCGCGCCGCTCGTGTGGGTTCTCGATGCTTCGACGCGTCAAATTTTTCGATTATTCGGCCAATTGCCTGAGCGCGAAAGTAGGGTCACAGATGAGGAGCTCAAGGCGCTAATTGCTGAGGCGGAGACTGCTGGCGTGATCGACCCGGGTGAGCGCGAGATGATTGCAGGCGTTATGCGCTTAGCCGATCGGACAGTCACGGGCTTGATTACGCCACGCACTGAAGTGGACTGGATCGATCTCAGCGCTTCAGACGTCGAGTTGAGGGAACGGCTAATCACTACCCGCCACTCTCTTCTGCCAGCCGCCGAGAGTTCAGCTGGCGATATGATTGGCGTTGTGGACACTCGGCAGATGCTATTACGGATGCTTGCCGGCAAAGCGCTCGACTTTCCCTCGCGCGTTCAAAAGGCACCGATCGTACCCGAATCCATGACCGCTCTCGACGCGCTGCGGCTGCTGCGCGACGCAGAGGTCCCCATGGCCCTCGTGCATGATGAATATGGTCACTTCGAGGGTATTGTGACGCCGGCAGATATGCTCGAGGCGGTGGTCGGAGCGTTCAAATCCGACTCCGCTGATGAGGCGCCACTGGCAACCGAGAGGGGAGACGGTTCCTGGCTGTTATCAGGCAGAATGCCTGTTGATCTGATGGCGGAAGTGCTCGATTTGGCGCTCCCCGAGAAACGAAACTATCAGACTCTTGCCGGATACATCCTGAGCGAAATTCAACATTTGCCAAAGACGGGCGAACAGTTAGCGTGCGATGGCTGGTGCCTAGAGGTCGTCGACCTCGACGGGCGACGGATCGATAAGGTTCTGGCGACGCGCCGGAACCGGACAAGGCGAGCAGCACTGCCGCACACTGCTTTGGAGTAGGCACTCTCGCGCTGTCGCACTTCGTAATCGGCATTGCGTTTCGCCATCTGGGCTCACGTCGCTCAAGTTATGTCGCGAACTAAGCCTGAACCGGACATCAACACGTGCCGCGCGACGCCGGTTTTCAGTGGCGAAGCGAAACATGCCCGAGCTGCATTCGTCAGAAGACTGCACTGTCCGCTAATGGGATGGACCGGCTGCTCCCCTGAGCCAGTGGGTTAGGCTCCAAAGCCTTAGACCTGCAAACCAAGGAGCATCATCCCATGTCCCGTGCGTCCCGTCTCAATCCGACAGAGCTGTCCGTTATTGGCATCGACATCGGTAAGGATGTTTTTCACATCATCGGTTTCGATCCTTCAGGCACGATCGTCCTGCGGCGCAAGATCAAGCGTATGGCGCTTGTTGCCACGTTCGAGAAGCTTCCCCGCTGTATCGTCGGTCTGGAAGCCTGCCTCAGCGCGCATTTTGTCAGCCGCACGTTGCGCCAGCTCGGCTTTGAGCCTCGGATTATTCCAGCCAAGTACACAAAGCCTTTCGTGAAGGGGCAGAAGAACGACTACAACGATGCCGAGGGTATCGCCGAGGCGGCGCTGCGCCCGAACCTGAAACTTGTCAGCGAGAAGACCCAGGATCAGCTGGATTTACAGGCGCTGCACCGTGTGCGCTCACGCCTGGTGTCTCGTCGCACCGCGACGATCAATCAGATCCGGGCTTTTCTGATTGAGCAAGGGATCACAGTCCGCAGGGGCGCACGTGCCTTGCGCAACTCCCTTTTTGCAATCTTGAAGGAGCGGAAAGACGAGATTTCTCACGCATGAGCGACATCCTCGTCGGCCTTTATGAAGACTGGCTCTGGCTGGACGAGCGGATCGCAAGCATCACGCGTGAAATCGAGAAGGTCAGCCTGAGCGAGAGTCACTGTGAATGCCTGATGAGTGTTCCAGGGGGCGGTCCGATGATCTCAACAGCCACGGTCGCGGCCATTGGCACCGGCGAGGCTTTTGATCGTGGTCGTGACTTCGGCGCGTGGTTGGGCCTGGTTCCACGTCAGTACAGTACGGGGGGCAAGGCCCTCCTCGGGCCGATCTCAAAGCGCGGCAACCGGTATCTGCGTACCCTGTTCGTGCAGGCCGCCCAAGTCATCCTCATGCGGCCCCACAACTGGGAGAAGTTCAGCTTCGGGCCGTGGCTTAAACGGGCATCCGAGCGCATGCACAAGAACAAGCTTGCCGTCGCGCTTGCCAACAAGTTGGCGCGCATCACCTGGAGCATTCTCAGACATGAAAGGAGCTTCGACTGTCATCGCCTGACCGCAGCATCGATCTGATCGACCCTGCGGCGCTTGAAGTTCGCGATTGAGACAACTGCATGGAACGGATCAAGAAACGCCCGCAAAGCCTGATGATCAAAGTGGCTGCCCGTCAGCCTGTCCGCTAATGAGACCAATGGCGCGTGCGTATTCCCATCAAGGCCACGGCTCGCGAGCCGATCCAAAAGGCCGGACACAAGACTGCTCCTGACCGAGACGCCACGCTTCAAAAAGTTCTTGCAATGCAGGAACCATCCACACAGGACATATCGGCGGCATTGATTCAACCTTTGTGTCGGCTAGGATCGCAATCGGGAGACAGGCAACATCACAGCGCTATACGGCCCAGTGTTTCGGCGGTGGGCACTCCGTCCTCACTCCACCCGCGCCGCTCATAGTATTTGGGTAGCATGGCTTTCAGCTGCGAGACAGCTCCTGTATTAGCACCGCCTTTCGTAGCTTCCGCGAACATGCGTTCTGGCAAGGTATCGTCGGCAGCAGTAAAGCCAGCGTTTAGATTGAAGATGCGTTCGAGATTCCAGACCCGCTCACCGATGGCTCTCAGTTTGTCAGCGGTCCAGGCACTTTCACACGCCGCATCGAGCAGACCTGCAATGTCTTCCATGCTCAACTCGGATTTGGCGAAGCCGCAAATTCCTAGGCAATCAATAACGGAATTGTCGTCTTGGCTCTCCTTGACGATCTTCGCCTTCTCGGCGATCTCAGGGGTCTGGAAATCGCTGCTGAAGGGATTGGCCCTGAGGTGGCACGCACCACGATTCGACGTTGCGTAGGCAAGGCCCATGCCTTGCATCGCGCGGGGATCATAGCCAGGAAATTCCTGCGCCTTGACTGTCATTGCCAGGTCAGGCCGGCCAAATTTCTCGCACAAACGTCTAGCTCCCAGCCCCAAGTCCTTTCCGAAGCCCGTGCCGGTTGCGGTGAGTTGAACCATTGCCGCGAGAGTATCGGCCGAACCGAATTCGAGCGGCACACCGTCTGTATGGCCGCACGAAATAACTCCGGTTTCGTAAAGCTCCATAGCTGCCGCGAGCGTTACTCCGAAGGAAATCGTATCCATTCCTTGCTCGTTACACACGAAATTGGCGAAGGTGGCTGCATCCAGATCGTCAACGCCGACCATGGCGCCTAGGCTATATGCCGATTCATACTCCAGGCCGCCATTTGGCTCCCCATAGCGTTCGCCATTCCTTAGTGTGAAGTGGTCGGGCTGAATATGCGAAACGCGCCCACAACCAATAGTGCATGCAAAGCAGGCCTTGTTGGTTAGCAGGTTGGCCCTACGACCAGGCCCAGGCGTGTGCCGCATTGCTTCGGCACCGATTCCGTCCGCGCCTTCGAACTGCACCTCCCGGCAATTGCGCGTCGGCAAGCTCCCGAAGTGATTCGTGACATTCATCATGGCGTTGGTGCCGAACCCAGCCAAGCTACGAGTGTGTCCCGAATTGGAAATCTTTTCCTTGGCGGCATTAACCGCCGCGACAAAGGCTACGGGATCGGGCACTTTGACACCGCGAGTACCCCTCACGGCGATCGCTTTTGTATTCTTGGATCCCATGACCGCACCGACCCCGGATCGTCCGGCCGCGCGATCTCGATCGTTCATCACACAGGCAAAGCGGACCAACCCCTCTCCAGCGCGGCCAATTCCTGCAACCTTGATGCTGTCGCCATGACGAGAACGCAGGCGCTCTTCTGCGCGCCAGAACGATTCTCCCCAAATGAAATCGGCGGCTGGCAACAGCTCGGCAAAGTCGTTTTCGATCGAGAGGTAGACCGGCTCCGGAGCGCACCCTTCAAGGATCACCATGTCCCAACCGGCGAATTTGAGCTCCGCGCCGAAATGGCCACCTGAGTTTGAGCACGCCACTGCGCCCGTTAAGGCCCCCTTAGTAATGACCCCAAATCGTCCGCCGGTGGGAACCGACGTTCCGGTCAGCGGGCCCGTTGCAAAAATCAGCTTGTTATCAGGCGATAATGGATCGACCCGGGGGTCCACCTCCGCGGCCAGATAGCTCGTACCGAGGCCGCGCAGACCAAGATACTTGTTCACCCGGTCCACATTCAACGGCTCGCCTCGGCATACGCCCGTTGACAGGTTGACTCGCAACACTTTTCCTTGCCAAGCCATAACGTCAGATAACTCCGTTACTTTCCAGGCACCAATCAAACAAGGATTACACATAGCATCGGCCCAGTCCCGGCTCATTGACATTGGTCCAACAAAGGTTGATCCCTGATCCATGCGGGGCACCGCGATGGAGCGCTCAGCAACTTCCGCTTTCGGATGCGAAACGGGACATGCGTAAGCTACGCGTATCAGTCGACCGCTTTGCCCGCTTGGTCAATAAGCGGACATCTATCGTGTGGCTGCGATCGCCGTCGACACCGCGTCGGTTTATCCTCGATAAGTCATGGCCGTTGGCTAGGTTTGTCTTTCTCTTGCTTTGAAGTCCTAAACAATTCCGCGGTACCCGTGACTAGTTCCCGCCCGCGCTCGACGGCGGCTTTGCGGGTCCGCTCAAAGACCTAATCAGGCACTGCCAAATGCTCTTTCAAGCGTTGCTTCTGGAGGTCGGTGATCGCATGTAAGAGTGAGTTTGTTGCGTGGCCAATTTCCTTCTGCAGGGCAGTAGCCGACTCTCGGGGATGATCCACCCCGATCTCAACGATCTCATAAATATTCTTTCTTGAAGTGCTTAGCGTCTTGAGCCACCCATCGTACTTGATCGCCAGGCTTGGAGCATAGAAGTCCACCAGCATGTCGAGCTGATCCAAAAGGTTAGGTAGATATCGGCAACTTCCGATCTCCCTGCTTAAAACTCACTTGCATTCTGAAGTCCGTCCATAGATTTGATCAATAAGCGGACTCTAAAACGTCATGACCCAGCGTGATTGCCGGCGTCGTAACGCTTGATGGATATCAATGCCTTTGGTCTGGCGAGAGTTGATCTTGTGTTGCCAATTGTAGGCTGTCCCTTGTCAACTAGCAGCCTTCTCAATTGGGAAGAGCAACCTGGAAATCCGTTGTTTGCCGACACATGGTTTCAAGTCATGATACATCCTACTTAGATCGAGACGACCCCGTCTCTATGGTGCTAAGTGAGCGTAAGCATCAACGCGAGATGTGCGAAGGTCTGGAACTGCTCGCTGATCAGTTGGCCGATCATGCTGATCAACGCTTGTGTTCAATGCTCCTGCAGTTCCTCCGTAATGAATTGCCAGTCCACCACCGCGACGAGGAAGCTGTCTTTGATTTACTGCGAGGCCGTGAAGGAGACGACTCCATAGTCACGCGTTGGATCGAGCAAGCCGTCTTGGAACACCGTCGCCACATTGACTACGCCCTAGAGCTTGTGGAACCACTATCTCAGCTCGCCGCTGACGGAAGGCTGACGCAAATAGAAGCGCTTGGTTATATGCTCCGATGCGCATTCGAGAGTATGAGGCGCCATTTGGACTGGGAGGATATAACTCTCTTTAGCGGTTTCGTTCCGCTCGTCGGCAAGAACGAAAGCCAGATTCTAGCCGCCAAACTTGCCCGCAATCACAGTTTGTCCGCTCCATACTTGCGCACCATTGATTGATCTACATCAGATATTGCAGAAGTTGAATGCGTCTCTTATTGTCCTGGTAGTGGTGAAGTGTTGGAGCTGGGCATGCCGGGTTCGAATGTGATTGCGTTGCCGACGGCTCGATGCAGCCAATGCCCGGTAAGGTCAAACGCGGTTTGCTGTGGCTTAGACGACAAAGAGTGCCAAGAGCTCTCCGGCCTCATGCGGCATCGCTGTTATAAAGCGGGAAGCTCGCTTTTCCATCAAGAAGACACAAGTGAGCTATTTGCAATCCTGATCTCGGGCACGATCAAATTGACCCGAGAGGGGGCAGACGGGCGTTGTCAGATCCTTGGTTTTCTGTCTGAAGGTGACTGCCTTGGAGACCTGTTTCATGAAGTCAGCCACCAGGGTGCGGAGTGTATCAGTGATGTGATTCTTTGTTGTTTCGCGCGCAACGAATTTGAGGCCTTCTTGAAAGGGCACCCTCAACTGGAGCACCGCCTGCTCTTGCGAGTCATGCACCAGCTCGATGAG
>JARFQY010000345.1 GCA_029287535.1 Filomicrobium sp. | reverse complement strand
TGCTAGTGGAGCAAGGGTTGCAGATGCTTTTTGGAGACCCAGGGAGGAAGTTCCGTGGATACAAAACTAATAAAGTTCATTGCTGCGGCGGCATGCTCAGCTTGTGTTGCTGCCCCGGCACTCGCGAAGGACTACCCCACGCGTCCGATTACGTTGGTGGTGCCCTATGGGCCCGGTGGTGCTGCTGATCTTTCGGCCCGGCTGATTGCCGGCACCGCGCCCAATTATCTCGGCCAGCCAATTCTTGCCGTGAACAAAACAGGCGCCGCGGGCGTTATTGGCTCGACGTACGTCGCTCGCTCGCGACCCGACGGTTACACGCTGCTGTCGGCGCGCGTTGGGAGCCAAATGGGCGTGCCTGCCATGAACAAGACGATTCCATACAAGTGGGACGACTTTTCATTCATCGGCCTCATCGAGACGAATCCGTTTGTTCTCGTTGTCGCCGGCGATAGCAAGATCAATAGCTTTGCGGACTTCAAGGCCAAGGTTGCTTCCGGCGAGGGGCTCACGTATGGGTCGGCTGGTGTTGGCACGCTGCTGCATATCGCGACAGCCGTCATGGCCGACAACATGGGTGTCGGCCTCGACAACCTCACCCATGTGCCATTCAAGGGCGGTGGTAAGGCGCGCGCCGCGATCATTGGCGGCAAAGTCGACTTCATGTGGCAGAATCTATCGGGCGTGATCAATGCGATCAAAGCGGGGCAACTTAAAGCGCTGGCCATCACGACGCCCGAGCGTTTCGCGGCTGTCGGGGACATACCGACGGTTGGTGAACTGGGTTATCCGGGGATGGAAAAAATCGTCGGGTGGTCGGCCATCTATGGTCCGAAGAACCTGCCGAAACCCATTCTGAACAGGTGGGTCGAAACACTCAAGAAGCTTGAACAGGACAAAGCCTGGAACCGCATGACGAAGGGGCTTGGCAACGTTGTCGACGTTCGCAGCCCGGAGGAAACCAAGGCGTTTGTCCAGGCGCAATATGAGGCCTTCGACTCGACGCTCAACAAGCTCGGCCTGCGGGTCGAATAGACCGTCATGATCGGCGGCGCGTAAAGCGCCGCTCCTCTCTCCATAATTGCGCGATAATCCTTTGACGGAGCCAGTCATGCCGTCTGACCAGCCAAATTTCTTGTTCATCCAGGCCGATCAAATGGCCGGACCCGCCATGCCTTTCAGCGGCAACAAGACCGTGAAAGCCCCGGCAATGAACCGCCTCGCCCAAGAGGGCGTCGTGTTCGACAACTGTTACTGCAATTTACCCATGTGCGGACCTTCACGTGCCTCAATGCATGCCGGCCAGCTGCCGTTTTCCATTCAGATGTATGATAACGCTAGCGAGTTCCACTCGGCGATTCCGACCTTCGCCCACTATCTGAGGACGCTGGGTTACCGCGTGGAGCTTTGCGGGAAGATGCACTTCGTCGGCGCCGATCAAATGCACGGTTACGAGAAGCGTCATACCACCGAGATCTACCCAGCCAATTTCGCTTGGACAGTGGACTGGTCGAAGGGGCGTGAATACCGGCCAACGAACCTGACCATGGCGCCCGTTATCGAGAGCGGTCCGTGCATCCGCACACTGCAAATGGATTATGATGACGAAGTTGCTCATCACGGCATGCAGGCGCTCTATGACCTGGCGCGCAAAGGTGACAATCGGCCATGGTCACTGACTGTCTCGTTCACGCAGCCACACTCGCCGTTCGTCATCTCGCAGGAATACTGGGACCGCTACGACCACGATGACATTGAATCGCCTGCCGTGCCGGAAATACCCTTGAGTGAGAAGGATCATCTCAGCCGCAATCTGCACTATTGCCAGGGGCGGCATGAGTTCACCGTGACAGAAGAGCATAAGCGCAATGCACGTCACGGCTATTACGGGATGATCTCGTACATCGACGACAAGGTGGCCTTGCTGCGTGAGACTTTGGAAAAGTGTGGTCTGGCTGACAATACCATCATCATCCTGACCGCCGATCACGGTGAGATGATGGGTGAGCGTGGGATGTGGTACAAGCAGCACTTCTTCGAGTGGGCCTGCCGTGTGCCGCTGGTGGTGCATGCGCCCCAGCGGTACCGGCCCGCTCACGTCGCGCAGAATGTCTCGTTGATCGATTTGATGCCGACCATGCTGGACTTGGCGGCCAGCGGTGCATTTACCGACTACGTCGGAGGTGACATTGACGGCCACTCGCTGGTTCCAGCACTCGCCGGTGATCCCGCAAAGTTGGACGACGTCGCCATCTCGGAGTTCGCAGCGGACGGTTCCACCGGTCCCAGCCGGATGGTGAAAAAGGGAAGCTGGAAGTACATGTACCTGGAAGGCGTCGACGAGTTGCTCTTTGACCTTTCCGAAGACCCCAACGAACTCAACAATCTGATCGAGTCGCCACAGCACGCCGAACGCGCTTCCGAATTCCGACGGATCGCATTTGACGGATGGGATCCTGATCAATTGCGCGATGAGATTCAGCAGGATCAAGAGCGACGGCTACTGGTGCACAAGTCGACCGGTGGTGAGCCGACCTGGGTCAACATCGTGCGTCTTGACGACAACGAGCGGTACATCCGCAATGCCGGAGCTGCCGATACCAAGGCAATGGCGCGACTTCCCTACGTGCCTCCAGCGAAGCCGGACAAAGCTGCATGAGCCAGGGTGTCTGAAAATTGGAGGATGTCCCTAAAAGGCTCACGGCTATGTGCGCGCCTTTTCATCCTCCATAATGATGCGGGACAATTCGTCGGCTGCTTGGCGAAGCCTGTTGAGGTGAGTGTAGGCCATATCAAGCGACATGCGGGGCGTTGGGGCGTGGAATGCCAAAGAACAGACCATGCGGCCCCCCGTGTCATTTACAGCGACCGCGAGAGCTATCATGCCCTCAATGAATTCCTCGTTGTCTTGCGAGAAGCCTTGATCGCGGACCCTGCCAATTTCAGCCGTAAGCTCAACAGGATTGGTGATCGAGTGTTTGGTTTTCTTTTCGAAGCCACCAGCGTTGAGGATGCGTTGTAGCCGCCTGTCTGACAGGGAACTCAGATAGAGTTTGCCACTGGCCGTACAATGAAATGGAACTTCCGTACCAATTGGCAATTGAATTCGCAGAGGCCAGTCCGTCTCAACACGATCAAGATAGATCATTGCATGTCGGCCAGGAAGCACGAGATTGCACGTCTCACCGACGTCCCTGGCCAATGCGTTCATGACAGCCAGCCGTGCAGCGCGAACACGGGTTGATGACATCACTCCCGTTGCTATCGCCCGGAGCCGCGGGCCGGGCGAAAAGGACCGTCCATCATGCTCGCGCTGCAGGAATCCTTCTTCTTCAAGTGAAGCAAACAGACGGTGCAGGGTCTGCTTGGGTAAACCGATGGACCGATTGATCTCAGTCGGCGTCACCGGGACGCCGACCCGAGCAACCTCTTCAAGAATAAGCAGGTGCCGCATACTACCGCGAACGTTTTTGACGTCGAGGTTTTCAGCCACTGCAAATCCTTTCTTTGGTCACCTGTTTGGCAGCAAGGAAGTCGACAGTTCGGGTACCAGCGCTACCAAGAACCAGACGAACAACAGCGAAGCCAGATACGGCACGGTGTATCGTAACAGCTTCATATATGGAACACCGGTTACACCACTTGCGACATATAGGTTCAACCCGTATGGCGGCGTGATGAAGCCAATCGATGCACCGACCAAGAAGATAACCGCGAAGTGAACGGGGTCCACACCGATGTTATGGGCAATTGGTGCGAGGATTGGTGCAAGGATAATCGTCACCGGCAAGCTTTCGAGGATCATTCCACAAAAGAAGACGATGGCCATGGCCGTGAAGAGTATCGCGTAGTAACCGCCCATTCCGGTAACAAACGCCTCGATCGTTTCCTTTGCACCGAGCAGCGAAAGGATCTGTTGCATAACAACCGAGACCGCAATCAGCGGCGCAAGGATACCGGTAATCTGAGCCGAGCGGATGACGATGTTGGGTATCTGGCTGACCTTGAAGCCTTCGACCAGAAGCATCTCGCCGAACTGCTTTTCCTGGATCGGCTTTTCCGATTCCAGGTTGAGTAGCTTGAACAACGGTAGGCAAATCAGACCGACAATCACACAGAAACCAACGGTAACTGCTGCGGCCTCGGTCGGCGAAAACTTGCCTGTATAGATGCCCCAAAGGACGAGACCGATTGCAAAGAAGCCGAGCCAGGCCCCCAGCGCGGTCTTGATCACCCTGTTGAATTGCAAGCTGATCAGGTGTCCCCAGCCGTTCATCTGGCAGATGATCCAGCAAGCAATCTGCATGCCGATGACCATTAGGATGCCAGGGAGAAGACCGCCAACGAAGAGGTCCGAGATCGGCAGGTTCATCAAGAAGCCGTAGACGATGAAGATGATCGAAGGCGGGATGATGATGCCAACAACACCGCCTGAGGCAGCCGTGGCGGCCGCGAACCTTTCGTCATATCCGCCTTTGACCATCTCCGGATGCATCATCGAGCCAATCGTCGCTGTCGTGGCTGAGTTGGATCCGGATATCGCAGCAAACAGCCCGCAAGCACCGAGACAGGCCATTGCCAGACCGCCACGCATCCAACCGAGGCAGGAGTAAGCGAAATCCGTCAGGCGCTTTGCGATCCCCGATGCATTGATGAGGTCGCCGGTCAGGATAAACAACGGCATCGCGAGCAGTGCGAAACCATCGGTGAAAACATCTGAAAGTGCCACCCCGATATTGTCGAGCGTAAGCCCGAGCACGAAGCTGCAACCCACGACCCAGAAACCGATGACCAGAAAAATCGGCACACCGAGCATGAAGCAGACCGTAACGGCAATCGAGATAATTGTTACCCAAGTTCCATCAGTCATAACTGTGTACCCCTATCACTAAGTGCCAAGCCCGCTCGGCAGGATCATTTGCTCGCCCGTGCGATAGCGCCTGTAGTCATCAATGACGTTCTCGATCACGCGGCCGCTCAGCACCATCCAACTCAGAGGTACGCAGATATAAAACCACCACTGCATAACGTCGTCGGTGCCCAGAAGAATCTGGAAATTCGACGCCGAGTTCGCTGTCTGTTTGATTGTTGTTACGATGACAATGATCGCAAACGTGACCCACAGGACCGCATCAAGAGTCAGGCAAAGGAGCTGACCTGTGCGTGGGAGGTTTGCTCGGAATTCGGTAAAGCGAAGGTGTGCGCGCAGCCTGGTGTTATAGGCGCACCCAACCCAGGTCATGATAAGGAACAGGTAGGGCGGCAACGTCGTCGACCATGGTGCCTGCACCTGGAACACAAAGCGCCGGATTACCTCTACGAATATGACGGTCGCAATAATGAGGTAGGTTGTGACCAGTACGGTTTTTTCGAAGTACTTATCTAGAAAGGGCACCGCACGCAAAACGAGCATAATCAGGTAACCACCGACAATCGCTAAGAAGGTGCCAACCACATATGCGGCCGGGCCCTGAAATGCCTCCGCGATCTCGAATGAGTCCATTGATATAAACGCGGTTAGGATGTTCGATATCCCGTTGATGACATCAGCCATCTTGAATCCTCCCATGAGATTTTTGGCTCTTTACGGCGCGGGTGCCTGAGCGCCCCGCTGCAAAGGCGGGGCGCTCTTTATTGGAGCCTTGCGTCAACCGGCGGATTTCCACCAACGACGCGGCTCGACATTCTCTGGCAGCATGTCGGCTGGAACTTCGCGAGCGACGCGGTGCAGCTCCTTGTAGGTATCCAATCCGCCGGCCCACTTGTTGAGGCGCCGTCGCCATTGCTCCCAGGGTTTGGGCTGGAATTCTGGCGAGCACATTTCCTCGGCCATCCGGATTTCCGAATCTGGCAAGAAGGACGGGCGCACGTTGTGCTTGACGAAGAGCGTGTTGGGTAGTTGGGGCTCGGAGAAACCGACGGTCTTGACGAGAGCGGCTTCGTTCGCGGCTTGGACGTGGACCTGTGCCGTATAGGCAGACTCCATGACGGCGTCCTGAAGTTCCGGTGAAAGTCTATCGAACACCTTCGCCGACATGGACGTGTGCTCGGTTCCGCAGAAGAACCTCAAGTCGATGGACTGAGAGACAACCGGCGACATGTTGGCGTAAGCCACCGCCGAGGCCCATGTCTCCGCGCCGTCGATCAGTCCCTGCTTGAGGCCGTCGAGGGTCTCTTCCCAGGCGATCGGAACCGGGTTCAAATTGAGAAGCTGCATGGCGATGCGGCCAAGCTGTGTTCCCGTGACCCGGTTCTTCGTGCCAAACAGCGTTTCGAGCTTATTGACGGTTGGCTTGTCCTGCCATTTCAGGCCGAGTTGCAGACCGCGCAACTCACAGTGGCTGAACAGGAACTTGAGCCCATGGCGTTTTTCCAGAGGTTCGCGAAGGATCTTCTGGCTCTCGGGGCTGTAGAGGAAGTGGTACTGAGACGCTCTGCCTGGAAATACGAAGGCGTAGTCAAGCACGTTGAGATATGGAGCGCCGCCAGCTGAGTTCTGGGTCGATGCGGCGTAAATATCAGTGATGCCCTGTTGGGTCTTCTTCACACAGGACAACTGTCCGCATAGCTGGTTGTCGCCAATGAACTCGATGCGGATTTCGCCGTCGGTCCGCTCTTCGAGGTCCTGCGCAAAGAAGAGCGCGCCTGCCCGCTCGATCAAGAGGTTGCGCTGATTGAAGCCGGAGGCCCCAAACTTGAGGGTGTGTTTTGCCTTCTTGGTGAAGCGCTTCTTGTAGGTCGACTCTGCGGCATTCGCGAGGCCCGCAAGCGATAGCGTACCTCCCAGGCCACCCGCAGCCAACAGCGTCGAGGAGAGGCCGTATTGGCCGGCGACGCGGAACATGTCGCGCCGAGAAATCTGGTTAATCTTCCTGGATACCTTCATCTCGTACTCCCTAGATTTTTTCTTTCAATGGGACTTGCGGTCTCATTGGAAACACGTTATGCAATATAATGCAAGCCTTAATAGGACTTTTTGTCCCATTATCGAGCGCAGATAAGCAAGGGTAGCAAGCAACCTCCTTTTGAGTGTGCGCGTGATGGAAACGTTCAATCTGGAATTCGTGGCGGTTGCACAGGACCGCCCATCATCTCTGTCACCAGCCAAACCGGACAAAGTCTCATGAACTACGATTACATCGTCGTGGGTGCAGGGTCCGCCGGGTGTGTCCTGGCCAACAGGCTGTCCGCAGACCCGAACATCCGAGTGCTGATATTGGAAGCCGGAGGATGGGACCTCAATCCGTGGATCCATGTGCCTGTCGGTTACTTCAAGACACTGCACAACCCGAATACAGACTGGTGCTACAAAACCCAGCCCGATCCAGGCCTTAATGGCCGATCGATCGACTGGCCAAGGGGTAAGACCGTTGGTGGTTCCAGTTCGATCAACGGCATGCTCTACATCCGCGGTCAACGCCAGGACTACGACACTTGGGCGCAACTTGGCAACAAAGGCTGGGGTTATGAGGATGTCCTGCCGCTATTCAAGCGGTCGGAGAACTTCGAAGACGGCGAAACCCAGTACCATGGCGGCGGTGGTGGGCTCGCGGTCAATAAGACCCGTGCGAAGAGCACAATCTCGGAGGCCTTCGTAAAGGCCGCAGAAGAAATGGGTGTGCCAAGAACTCACGACGTCAACGGCGCCGAGCAGGAAGGGGTCGACTATTTTCCCCAGACAGCAAAGGGCGGCTTTCGCTGCTCGAGTGCGCGGGCGTTCCTGCATCCCGCTCGCCGACGCCCAAACCTAGACATTGTCACGCATGCCCACATCCAGGGACTGGCGTTCCTGGACGACGACCCGAAGCAGGTTTGCGGAGTCACCTACCGGCGCAAGGGCACGTTACAGACCGCCACCCTCAATGACGGAGGTGAAGTGATCTTGTCGGCAGGCGCGATCGGTTCGCCCCAGATCCTGGAACTGTCCGGGGTTGGCAAGGGTGACGTATTGACCGGCGCCGGCATTCCCGTGCGCCATGAATTACCGGGAGTTGGGGAGAATTTGCAGGACCACCTGCAGTTGAGGTTGGTATACGAGGTCAACGTCCCCACCCTCAATGATGCGATCAACAACTTCGTTCACCGTATGGGCATCGGCGTGCAGTATGTGCTGACACGCACCGGCCCGATGAGCATGGCGGCGAGCCAGGTTTGTATCTTTGCCAGGTCCCTCGATGTTCTTGAGGTTCCCGACATTCAGTTCCATTTCCAGCCGCTCAGTGCGGACAAGCCCGGCATCGTGATGCACCCGTTCTCCGGTATCACGTCGTCTGTCTGTCAGTTGCGTCCGGAGAGCCGGGGCGAAGTCCACATCCAAACCCCGAACGCATCTGATCACCCAAAAATCGTTCCGAACTACCTATCTGCGAAGGAGGATCAGAATTGCGCCGTCCGCGCCATGCGGTTCGCACGCGCCATGACGAAGACGAAAGCACTCAGCCCCTTCATTGTCCGCGAGCATGTCCCCGTTGGAGCTCCGGAGTCCGATGAAGAACTGCTCGATGCGGCACGCACGATCAGCCAGTCGATCTACCATCCGACCAGCACCTGCCGCATGGGGAGCGACCCGGCAGCTGTCGTGGACGATCGATTGCGCGTTCGTGGCCTGAAGAGCGTGCGCGTCGCCGACGCTTCCATCATGCCAAGGATCGTTAGCGGCAATACCAATGCTCCGACAATCATGATCGGTGAAAAGGCCAGCGACTTGATCCTCGAGGATGCGGCTCGTTGAGCGAGCCTCGGAGGCTGATCACGATTTGGAGTAGTCAGATTGGAACACGAGACCAGTCAGGAAGAGTCAGATGAAAATTCGTAAATATCTTGAGCTCAATGAGCGCAGCGTCGTTACTTGTTCGCCTGAGGATCCGGTTCAAAAAATTGCAAGCATGCTTGGCGGCAAGAACGCCTGCGCGCTGCCCGTTTGTGACGCGGATGGGCGGATGGTCGGAATTGTCTCCGAGCGCGATGTGGTTCGCACTCTTGGCGAAAAGGGTGGTGATACGCTCGGTCTTTGCGCTCGTGATTTGATGTCCACGAGTGTGACCACCTGCAGTCCCGACGATACCATGGGCCGCGTCCGTCAGATCATGTACAGCAAGGGTTTCCGGAATGTCCCGGTACTTGACGGCGATACGCTTCTAGGGGTCATCGGCGCGCGCGACGCGCTCAACACCAGGCTCGAGGAGAAAGAACTCGAGGTCAACGTCCTCAAGGACATCGTGATCACAACGCGAGGCACCTGACCGTCCCGGACGGCAGTTTGGAGCGGGGCCGTACATGCTCCTTCGGCTCCGTACCTTGCAGCCTGCCGTCGCACACGATCGAGACTATTTCGTTTCTTGGCATTGCCAAGAGGGCCGTCCTCTTGGATGAGCCTTTCGAAAAAATAAGAACGCTAAACGCCGTGCGAGTTTGCGCCCTGTGGGTTCCTGCAATGTCAATGACAGCGGGAGCTCTGACGGGTCCGCACATTGTCCGAAGATCTATCAGCTATGGGAGTCTACGATGAAAATGACCACCGAAGAGGCCTTTATCAAAGTGCTTCAAATGCATGGAATCGAGCATTCATTTGGGATTATCGGTTCGGCGATGATGCCAATTTCCGACCTGTTCCCTGCAGCCGGCATTAAATTCTGGGACTGCGCGCACGAAGTCAACGCCGGTATGAGCGCTGACGGTTACACGCGTGCTACTGGTAAGATGTCGATGGCGATCGCCCAGAACGGCCCGGGCATCACCAACATCGTCACTCCAATTATCACGGCCTACTGGAACCACACGCCGCTGCTGCTCGTGACGCCGCAGGCTGCCAACAAGACCATTGGTCAGGGCGGTTTCCAAGAAGTCAAACAGATGCAGATGTTCGCGGATTGCGTTTGTTACCAGGAGGAAGTGCGTGATCCAACGCGGATCGCCGAGGTCCTCAACCGTGTTATCGAAAAAGCTTGGAGGGGTTCTGCGCCAGCTCAGATCAATATTCCTCGTGACTTCTGGACACAGGTGATCGACATCGAGATGCCGCAGATCATCAACTTGCAGCATCCCAGCGGTGACCCGGACGCCATCGGGCGGGCGGCTAAGATTCTGTCGGACGCAAAATTCCCCGTGATACTGAACGGTGCGGGCGTGGTTCTGGCTGGTGGCATTGATGCGTCGCGCGCCTTGGCCGAACGTCTGGATGCTCCCGTATGCTGTAACTATCAGCACAATGACGCGTTCCCCGGTTCGCATCCTTTATCGGTCGGGCCACTTGGCTACAACGGCTCCAAGGCAGCGATGCGGCTCATCAACAAGGCCGACGTTGTGCTGGCCTTAGGCAACCGGCTCAATCCGTATTCGACAATGCCCGGCTACCAGTATGACTACTGGCCCAAGGACGCCAAGGTTATCCAAGTCGATATCAACGGCGACCGCATTGGTCTGGTGAAGCGGGTTGAGGTTGGCATTCAGGGAGACGCGCGGCTTGTCGCCGAACAACTGCTTGCCAAGCTGTCACCCACAGCAGGCGACAACGGCCGCACCGAACGCAAGGAGCTGATTTCGTCAACCAAGTCGAAGTGGCTGCAGGAACTCTCATCGATGGTGCACGAAGACGACGACGAGGGTATCTCCTGGAACAAGCGTGCCCGTGAGCGTGACCCGGATCGCATGAGCCCACGTCAGGCCTGGAGTGCGATCATGGCGGCGATGCCCGCGGACGCCATCCTGTCGACGGACATTGGCAACAACTGTGCCATTGGCAACGCCTATCCAACGTTCGAAAACGGTCGCAAATATCTTGCTCCGGGCATGTTTGGACCCTGCGGTTACGCGCTACCGGCCATTCTGGGTGCCAAGATCGGCTGCCCCGATGTCCCATGTATCGGTTTTGCCGGTGACGGTGCTTTCGGTATCTCCATGAATGAGTTGACGGCCTGTGGCCGCAACGATTGGCCGCCGATCACCATGTTGGTGTTCCGCAACTACCAGTGGGGCGCAGAGAAGCGCAACACCACGCTTTGGTTCGAAGACAACTTTGTTGGAACTGAGCTCAACGTCGGCGTCGACTACGCGAAGGTCGCCGAAGGTTGTGGTCTCAAAGGGGTTACCGCGAACAATCCGGAAGAGCTCACGGATTTGCTGCAGACAGCGATCAAGGAGCAAATGGAAAACAACGTGACAACCCTCATCGAGGTCGTGTTGAACCAGGAGCTGGGTGAACCCTTCCGGCGTGATGCCATGAAGAAACCTGTTGTGGTGGCCGGTGTGAATAGTGAGGACATGCGACCGCAGCAGCCCCGGCTGTAGGGCTGTCTCATAACACTCTCTTGGGGGGCGTGATGCCGCGCCCCCCTCTCTGTCAAAACCGATCGTTGAAAGGCGAGCCATGACGGTTCTCGACGATATTTCCAACGCCTGCAGCGCGGCATTACCTCGAGTCGTCCTCTCGGAGGGCGAGGACCCGCGAATTGTACAGGCAGGGCTCAGGGCTGTTCGGGAGGGATTGGCTCGCATCCTTCTTGTCGGCAATGAGCAAAAGATCCAGAGCCTGTTGACAGGACAGGACCGGGCGGGTGATATCGAAATTCATGATCCGAGCACGTCCTACAAACTAGATTCTTATGCGGCAGCCTACCTTGAGTTGCGTAAGCACAAGGGCATCAGCCCGGAAGCGGCACGCGCGGCGATGAGTTCTGGTCTGGGTTTCGCCGCCATGATGCTGCGCCAGGGCGACGCCGATGGTACGATTGGCGGTGCGGTGGCGACAACTGCCGATACAGTGCGCGCGGCTCTGCAGATCATTGGCAAGGCGCCCGGTGCGGAAGTGGTTTCAAGCTGTTTTTTGATGTTGCTGCAGGAACCCTTCTCAAGACCCGTGATCTTTGCCGATTGCGGGCTGATCCTACAGCCGAATTCCGAGGAGCTGGCCAACATCGCAATCGCGTCATCGCAATCGTTGAAAGCGCTGACGGGGCAAGAGCCGCGCGTGGCAATGCTTTCGTTTTCGACAATGGGTAGCGTGTCCGCAGAAGCCCATGAATCGATCAACCGTATCCGCGCGGCGATGGCGATGATCAAGGAGCGCGAGCCTGACCTCATTGTTGATGGCGAAATCCAGTTCGACGCCGCAATCGTCCCGGATATCGCGGGCAAAAAGGCGCCCGAGTCCGTGCTCGAAGGGCATGCCAACGTCTTTGTCTTCCCCAGTCTCAGCGCCGGCAACATCGGTTACAAGATCGCACATCGTCTGGGCGGGGCCATCTCGCTTGGACCGATCCTGCAAGGCTTGGCACATCCTGCCAATGATCTATCGCGTGGCTGCAGTGCTCAAGACGTTTACCAGATGATTGCCATCACCGGAGCCCAAGCCGCAGCGCAAATCAACGCTAGCAAGGCATAAAACACTACGAGGTCACGATGCCGAACCAACCGGTCATCGACGTAAACGCTCCGGTCGGAGATAACGTCGCAAAAACCACCTGCTACATGTGCGCTTGCCGATGCGGCATCGATGTTCATCTACGCGACGGCAAGGTGCGTTACATCGAGGGCAACCGAGACCATCCGGTCAACCAGGGTGTGCTGTGCGGAAAGGGCTCCGCCGGAATTATGCAGCACTATTCTCCGGCTCGGCTGCGCGCGCCGATGAAACGCGTCGGACCGCGCGGATCAGGGGAATTCGAGGAAATTTCGTGGGAGGAAGCGCTGAGCCTGGCGACGGGTTGGCTTGGTGATGTGCGAAAGGCCGATCCGAAGCGGCTTGCATTTTTCACCGGCCGCGACCAGAGCCAATCCTTGACCGGCCTCTGGGCGATGCAATACGGCACACCGAATTTCGCGGCTCATGGCGGCTTCTGCTCGGTGAACATGGCGGCTGGAGGGCTCTACACGTTCGGCGGTGCGTTCTGGGAGTTCGGCGACCCGGATTGGGAGCTGACCAAGTATTTCATGCTGTTTGGCGTCGCCGAGGATCATGCCTCCAACCCGATCAAGATCGGCATTGGCCATCTCAAGGGTCGCGGTGCGAAGGTCGTGTCCGTCAATCCGGTCCGCACGGGTTACAACGCCGTGGCTGACGAGTGGGTTGGCATTCGGCCGGGCACCGACGGGCTTTTCGTGGGCGCGCTCATCCATGAATTGTTTCGAAACCAAAAGATCGACCTCGATTATCTGGTTCGCTACACCAACGCCCCTTGGCTGGTGATCCAAGATCCTGGCGCGGCTGACGATGGTTTATTTGCTCGGGGCGAAGACGGTGAACCCATTGTGTTCGACAAGGCCACAGGGGATTTCGGAAGCAGCATGGATGTCGGTACGACGCCGGCGCTAACCGGTGTACGTAAACTCGCGGATGGACGTACGGCACGGCCCGTTTTCGAATTGATGGCCGAGCGTTTCCTTTCCGATGAATACAGCCCCGAGGCTGTCTCCTCTCAGACCGGCGTTGACGCCGAGCAAACCCGACGGATAGCCGCAGAACTTGCGGAGGTCGCCTTCGAGCAGGAAGTGGTGCTCGACCAACCCTGGACGGACTGGGCAGGGCGTCGGCATGAAAAGATGATCGGCCGGCCTGTTTCGATGCATGCGATGCGTGGTGTTTCGGCTCATTCGAACGGCTTTCAGACCTGCCGGATGATACACATCCTGCAAATCCTGCTCGGCTCAATCGATTGCCCGGGTGGGTTCCGCTACAAGCCTCCCTACCCAAAACAAGCCCCACCATGGCTGTTGCCGCACGGTGCGCTCGAAGATATTCGTCCCGATGAACCTCTTGGCGGGCCGCATCTGGGCTTTCCGCTTGGACCACAGCACCTGCTGCTTGATGGTGATCGTCCGAGCCGCATCGACAAAGGGTTCACCTGGGATGCGCCGATGTCGTCACATGGCCTGATGCACATGGTCATCAACAATGCGGCAAAGAAAGACCCCTATGGGATCGAGGTCTTGTTCATGTACATGGCCAACATGGCCTGGAATTCGTCCATGAACGTCCCGGGGACACTCAACAACCTGACCGCCAAGGACGATGACGGCCGCTACGTCATCCCTAAAATCATCTACTCGGACGCCTACTATTCCGAGATGGTTCCTTATGCTGATCTCATCCTTCCCGACACCACCTATCTCGAGCGATGGGACTGCATTTCTCTTCTCGACCGACCCATTTCGACGGCGGAAATGGCCGCGGATTCCATCCGTCATCCGGTGGTCAAACCCGATCGTGACGTGCGCGGTTTTCAGGAGGTTCTTATTGACCTGGGTGCGCGGCTCTCGCTGCCAGCCTTCACAAACGAGGATGGTTCGCCCAAGTATGCCGGTGGCTATCCCGACTACATGGTCAATCACGAGCGCAAGCCAGGGATCGGTCCATTGGCGGGCTGGCGGGGAGCGGACGGCTCCAAGACGGGTCAAGGTGCACCCAACCCGAAGCAGCTCGAGCGCTATATCGAAAATGGTGCCTTCTTTGCCCACGAGTTGAAACCCGAGCAGGCCTATTTCAAGCACGCCAATCGGGATTATCTGGATTGGGCTGTCGCGATGGGCTTCAGGATGGAGCCCCGCCCGACGATCTTTCAGCTTTATTGCGAGCCTGTACAGGCATTCCGTCTGGCCGCGGAAGGTCATGGGCTCAGGCAGCCTCCGGAAACCCATCGGGAACGGATCCGAAAACACTTCGACCCGCTGCCGTTCTGGTATCCGCCCTTCGAAGAAAGCATGGTGAAAGAGGGTGCCTATCCGCTGCATGCCATTACTCAGCGGCCCATGCACATGTATCACTCTTGGGGAAGCCAGAACGCCTGGCTGCGCCAGATCACAACGGCGAACCGGCTCTACATTCACCGGTCACTGGGCGCCAAGATTGGCGTCGTTGATGACGACTGGGTTTGGCTGCGATCCCACCAGGGCCGGGTGAAGTGCCAGGTGCGGCTGATGGACGGCGTCAATCCCGACACGGTGTGGACTTGGAACGCGATTGGAAAACGACGCGGCGCCTGGGGGTTATCCGACGACTCGCCGGAGTCCAATCAGGGCTTCCTCTTGAATCATTTAATTTCCGAACTGCTGCCGGAAGGCGGCGGTGGGTATCGGTATTCGAATTCCGATCCCATTACCGGCCAGGCTGCCTGGTTCGATTTGCGCGTGGCGATCGAAAAGGCGGACGGCATCGCTGAAACCGAGCCACTATTTGAGGCGACGGAAACCGGAGGGTTGCCGCCTTCTCCCACGGAGCTTTCTTATGGGGCGGAATTCAAAGGGGATCGGCGATGACATCGTTACCGGAGTCGACAGAAAAGAAACTCGGCCTGGTCATAGACCTTGATATCTGTGTTGGTTGTCAGGCCTGCGCGACGAGTTGCAAGGAGTGGAATACGGGCGGCTACAGCGCACCGCTATCCGACCACGACCCCTACGGCGCTGACCCATTCGGCGCCTGGCTCAATCGCGTCCACTCCTATGAAGTTGGTGAAGGTCGAGGATCGAAGACGGTCCATTTTCCGCGATCATGCCTGCATTGCGAGGAACCTGATTGCGTTACGGTTTGCCCTACCGGCGCATCCTACAAGCGCGTTGAGGACGGCATCGTTCTTGTCAATCCGGACATCTGCATCGGCTGCAAGTTGTGTTCGTGGGCGTGCCCATACGGTGCGCGCGAGTATGATGTCGACGACGGCGTCATGAAGAAATGCACGCTGTGCGTTGATCGGATCTATAACGAGACGATCCCGGAAGAGGACCGCCTGCCGGCGTGCGTGCGCGCCTGCCCAACCGGCGCTCGGGCGTTCGGTGATCTGGGTGATCCTCAAAGCGCCGTTTCAAAAGCGGTTGCGGATCGCGGTGGCTATGGCCTGTTGGAAGAGTTTGGCTACAAGCCCGTCAACAGATACCTGCCGCCGAGAACAGCAAATTCGAACACAGCTTCAACCTCGGTTGTTGCCAAGAGCGCCGAAGCCATTCCGAAGCCCGACGGTTCCGCGATCGAGCGTTTGTTTGCCTGGGCTGATCAAGCTCTTTCCCGCTGAGGAGGACGGTTTTATGCATCCCGCATACTCGGTCATATTGTTCACGACCGCTTCTGGGGCGGGGTACGGTCTGATGTTCTGGCTGTGCCTAGGTCACGCGCTTGGACTGGTTCCGAACTCTGCATCCATGCTTTTCGTCTCAATGGCGTTGGCGCTCTTGCTCATTACCATTGGTCTCATATCCTCCACCTTGCATCTGGGCCGTCCCGAACGCGCAATCGGTGCCTTTTCGCAATGGCGTAGCTCCTGGCTGTCGCGAGAAGGCGTCGCAGCGGTCGCGACTTACATTCCCTCCGGTCTGTTAGCCTTGATCTGGTTACTGGGAATGGAAACCTCGTGGACGGTGCCACTTGCAGTTTTGGCCGCTGCGGGGGCCGTCGTCACGGTCTACTGCACCGGCATGATCTACGCTTCGTTGCGGACGATCCGGCAGTGGTACCTTGGCTTGGTCCCAATGGTTTATTTGTCGCTCGCAGCAGCGACGGGCGCACTGCTGCTCGGTTTCGTGATGGCGGTGTTTGGATATGTGCCGTCGTGGGTGGCAGCCTTGACCTTGGTCACGCTTGCTGCATCGGCGGCACTGAAGGTGCACTACTGGAACGTCATCGATGCTGATCCGGGCAAGTACACCGCCGAGATGGCGACGGGCCTAGGTTCTCCTGGACAGGTGCGGCAGCTTGATCCTCCACATACCCAGGCGAACTTCGTGATGCGCGAAATGGGCTACGCCGTCGCGCGCAAGCATGCCGAGAAACTTCGCCAAGCCGTCCTGTTCGCGCTGTTTGCCGGACCGGCCGTGATGATGCTCATCGTCCTATTCTTCGGATGGGCGGCCGCGTTCTTCTATCTGCTCGCCATCGGCATGACGGCATTCGGCGTGTTGATTGAGCGCTGGCTGTTTTTTGCCGAGGCTGATCATGTCGTAACGCTTTACTACGGAGCGAGCCGCGCCTGAGAGCTAGTGACAATCGGGAACGAGCAGAGCTATCCAATAGGGATATCGAGTTATGGAAGCGTTAGGGTTGACCTTTGAGATGGCCGTCGTTCTCGGCATTTTGGCTCTGACGGTCTTCCTGTTTGTTTCCGAGATCGTTCGCGTCGACGTTGCAGCAATCCTTATAATGGTCCTGCTGGGATGCCTGACGATGGTTCCCGGGCTCGAAAACATCGTGGATGTCCGCCAGATCTTCAACGGGTTCGGTAGCAACGCGGTTATCTCCATCATCGCGGTTATGATCATCGGTGCTGGTCTGGATCGTACGGGTGTGATGTCGAGCGTCGCCGCTTGGATCACCAGGGTTGGCGGTGCTACGGAGTCGCGAATTATCCTGCTGATTTCGAGCGCCGTCGGCGTGATCTCCAGTTTCATGCAGAATGTTGGCGCGGCCGCTTTGTTTCTTCCCGTTGTCTCCCGGGTTTCGGTGCGCACCGATCTGCCGATGTCGCGACTGCTCATGCCAATGGGCTTCTGCGCCATACTCGGCGGCACCATGACAATGGTCGGTTCGTCGCCGCTGATCCTGCTGAACGATCTGATCGTCGGGATCAACGCCTCATTGCCCGCCGAGCAGAAGATGGCGACGTTCGAGCTGTTCGACGTCTTTCCCATTGGAGTTGCGCTCATCGCGACCGGGCTGATCTACTTTATTGTATTTGGTCGCGTGGTCCTGCCTGTCGTGCAGTCCGAGAATGGGACGAAGGGGCGTTCGCTGCTCGACTACTTCAACAAAATCTACAATCTGGATGGGGCGGTGCATGAATTCCTCGTGCCGGGCAACAGCGCAATGGCTGGCAAGTCGATCGACGAGCTGGAAACGCAATACAGAATTCTGATCATCGCCACCAACTATCAAAAGAAGACCTTCATAGCCCCGCCCAGAGACATCCTTATTGAAGCACCTGCCTATCTTGCTGTCATAGGCGGCAAGCCGGATGTCGAAAGATTTCGCAGTGATTATGGCTTGGAGGAGGCCGAAGAACTCGATCAGTTCGCAGAAACACTAGGACCTTCGAAGGCCGGCATTGCGGAAGTTGTTATCCCACCGGGATCAGGCGTAATTGGTAAGACGGGCCGGCAGATCGTCATGCGGCGCGTTTATGGTCTATCTCCACTGGCCATCTACCGGGCAGGCGAAGTCTTCACGCGGGCGGAAGGCAATAGACTAGGTGAGATTCCCTATCAGGCCGGCGACACTCTGGTCTGTCATACGCCTTGGGATGCTCTTGCGAGGCTGGAGTCGGACCGCGACTTTGTCGTTGTCACGACAGATTTTCCGCATGAGAAATTGCGTCCCAAGAAAGTTGGCTTCGCGGTCTTGTTCTTTGCAATCGCGATATCGTTGGTGCTGTTGTCGGATCTGCGGCTGTCACTTTGCCTCCTGGTTGGCGCCCTGGGCATGATCGTAACGCGCGTCCTTACCATTGACGAAGCCTACGAGGCCGTCAGCTGGAGCACGGTCTTTTTGCTGGCCAGTCTCATCCCCTTGGGGCAAGCCGTACAGAGTTCCGGCACGGCGGAGTGGATCGCGGGGCTGGTGATCAATTTGTTGGACGGCATGCCCATTTGGATTA
The DNA here is from genome assembly GCA_029287535.1 of Filomicrobium sp. Taxonomy (GTDB): domain Bacteria; phylum Pseudomonadota; class Alphaproteobacteria; order Rhizobiales; family Hyphomicrobiaceae; genus Filomicrobium. Next base: position 3,554 of record JARFQY010000345.1, on the reverse strand, counting down.
TTCAGGCCAGCGTCGCCGCGCTTGCGACCGTGTTTACCTTGGTCATGTCGAATGTTGGCGCAACGGTGCTGTTGGTGCCGCTTGCCGTCAACATCGCTCTTGGGGTCGGAGCCAGTCCCGCGCTGTTTGCCCTGACGGTGGCGATCTCAACATCGAACTCGTTTCTTATCCCGACCCATCAGGTCAATGCGCTGATCATGGGACCTGGTGGTTATCGCGTCGCGGATTTCGTGCGTGCCGGAGGGATCATGACAGGGCTATTCCTTATCGTTTCGCTGACGGTCTTGAACCTGCTCTACTAGTGTGTGCGGCGTGCCCGTTGTCTCGATGGCAGCCGGCGCGCCCATTGAATTGGTTGCTGTGCTCAATCAGAAACGGATTTGTAAATTCGACCGTTGGAACCGCGTGGGCTGGGACAAGCATACTTTCTGTGAACCCGCGGAGCGGAAGTTGGCTGTGTTCCATGCGACAAGGTCTATAGAAACCTCTCAGGAGAGATACCAAGAAATCAACTGAGGAACGAGATGACCCGTAAGGCCCCCTTGTTTACGTTCGCCGTCATCACGGACACGCATGTGCGCCCCGCCGTCCTTGACCGGTCCTCGCCTTTCCCCGTGAACGATCTGGCAAATGACCGCGCACGCCATGCCATAGCGGAGATACTTCGGCACGATCCGGCGTTTGTCATTCATTTGGGCGACATGGTGCACACGCTGCCGCATATGCCGGCTTACGTTGATGCTTGTCGCGAAGCCAAAGAGATCTTTGCGCCCCTGATGTCGGTCATGCGTTTTGTAGCCGGCAATCATGACATCGGAGACAAACCGTCGGTCGACGCGCCAGCAGCCCCCATCACCGAAGCCACCACGCAGATTTACCGAGCGCAGTTTGGAAGTGACTATTCGGCCTTCGATCATCAGGACTGCGTCTTTGTGCTGCTGAACTCGTCCCTTGTAAACTCCGGCACGCGCGAAGAGAACGAACAACGCGCTTGGCTTGAGCAAACGCTTGCCGATGCTCAGGGGCGCCGCGTGTTCGTGTTCAGTCACTATCCACCCTTCATCAACGATCCCCACGAGCAGCCTCACTATGACAACTACTCCGAGCCGGGACGCTCTTGGCTGGTTGGACTTTTGCGCCGGCACGGCATCGAGGCGCTTATGTCCGGCCACGTGCATCAGTTCTTTTTCAATCGTGTCGGCGCGAGTAAGTTGTATTGCCTGCCGCCGACCAGTTTCATTCGGCAGGACTATGCCGATCTCTACAAAATCGAACCCACTTCGGAATTTGGAAGAGATGATACGGGCAAGTTCGGTTTTGCTTTGGTCGATGTGTTTGAAGATGGTCACGGGCTCAGAGTTGTTCAGACCGACGGGAGACAGCTGGAAAAGGAGGCTCAGCCGACGCGGCCATCGCGACCAGTTGATGTCTCGTCGCAGCAGGACAGGCCCCTGACGGTTCATTTGCGTCATGCCTGGGCCGAGACGGTTGAACTGCCTTACAACGGTCCCATGGAGGAGTTCTCGCGCAAGCGGGCCCGAAACGACTACACGCTGTTACGATTGTGGCAGATGGGACTGAGCAGCGTACGGGTCCCGATCGGCGATCTTCTTGACGAAGCAACGCGCCAAAGAGTGTTGGACTACCCTTCGGCCGGCATTCGCTTTTGCGTGTTTTCTGTCGGCGTGCCCAGCGCCAGTGCACTCGAAGCCTTGCGGCCTGCACTTGCGGCGATTGAACATTTCGAGATGGTCACGGCGCATGTTGACCTCTCTGACCTGGCCGACATGTCGCCTCTCGCGGCGCTGCCCGGGATCCAGATTGTCGTCGGCAAGGCGCATTCCTCGAAGCAAGAGACGGGAGGCGAAAAAGTCTTCGCCCATTCCGTCAGCTACGGCTTCAAGTTTGATGAGCGGGAAAGGGCGGTCGCCGCGTGCGGTGCCCGTCCGGACGGACGGCACGTCAGTCGACTGGCCTTCCAAGTCAATCTTACGGACGATCTACCCCAACGCCTGCACGAGCTTGACGCCTTTGGCGCCGAGCATAGTCTGGGCGTGATTGCCAACATCCGACTTGCGGATCAGAACCCGGCTGTCGCAAATTTCAACGATGAGCTCATTGCCGAACGTGTCATGACAGCTGTCAGATGTGCTGATGGCTTGGCGAACACGTCGTTACAGCTTGACACTTTCGTGGACATCGACCGGGGCTATAACCCCCGTCATGGACTCCTCGACCGGCATTACAATTTTCGCGAAGCCGGTCGGTGGTTGGCGGGACTTAAAGATCGCTGACTGCGTATTCGTGTAGGCGCGCGCTTCCGGGCAAATCAGTTCCATGCGTTGCGCCTCTAAGAGCGCCCCTATCGGAAAGGAACCGCAGCCATGAGCGAAGATTTGCGGTCAAACCGTTCGCATGGTTCGAGTTATGATCCCCTGTACGATCCTCTGGTCGATTCTGGTCCCGGCAACGGCCGGGACTATGCACCGACATATTGGATCAGTTCCGCTGGCCCGCCGCCGGAAGACGACGGCCCAATCGAAGGTGATCTGGACGCGGATGTCGTGATCATCGGCTCGGGCTACACGGGTTTGTCCTGCGCGATCCACCTCGCGAAGGAACACGGAATCTCAGCGACCGTGCTGGAGGCCAACAAGATCGCCTGGGGTTGCAGCACCCGTAATGGCGGACAGGCCCAGATCTCTTCTGGCCGCCTGAAACGCTCGCAGTGGATCGATCGCTGGGGGATTGATGTCGCGAAGGATATGCATGCGGAAGTTTGCGAGGCCTTCGATGTGTTTCGTGATCTGATCCAAGCCGAAGAGATTGACTGCGAACCTCATGATGGGGGTCACTTCTATATTGCCCATCGGGCCGGTGCGATGCGCGCCCTAGAGGCGGAATCCGAGCTTCTGAATACGGTCTTTGGCTACCGCTCTCGGATTCTTTCCCGCGATGAGCTGCATGGGTCCTACGTGAGGGATCAGGAAGCCGCAGGCGCGATGCTTGAGCCGGACGGGACCTGCATCCATCCTGCGAAACTGGCATTCGGCTATCTCAAAATGGCACGCGGGCTGGGCGCGCGGGTCCATCCGGGAAGCCCGGTCCTGGACTGGAGAGTTGAAAATAACGTTCACCACCTGACGACGCCGGGTGGGGTGGTTCGGGCGCGTGCGGTCGGTCTGGCGACGGCGGCTTACACAGCACCGGGCTTTAGCAAGTATACTCAGAACCGCCTCATGCCGATCTTGTCCAATTCGATTGTAACGCGGAAACTGACGGAGGCAGAAACAGCCGAATGCGGCTTTCAGACCTCATCTCCTTTGACCGATACCCGGGTGCTGCGCCACTACTACCGGTATCTGCCTGAAGGTCGTGTGCAGATCGGGAGCCGGAGCGCGGTCACCGGGGCCGACGCCGGCAATCCGAAGCACCTGGAGGCGCTGAAAGCGGGCCTTCATCGCAAGTTTCCCGCACTCACTGGGATTGCACTGGATTACTCGTGGTGGGGCTGGGTCGATGTCAGTCACGACATGATGCCGCGTATCTTTCAG
>JARFQY010000298.1 GCA_029287535.1 Filomicrobium sp. | reverse complement strand
GGTAGCGTGGTCACTCGCTTTCAACCCAGGCCCTTGAAGTACGCAGTTTCAAATCGCCTGATGAAATTCGCTTGGCTTGAGGGGTCAACGTCGGTGCACTCTATTGTGACGGGGAGAACTGGAAAGCTGACGAGTGCAGATAAGCGTCGCTCACTCTCAACGCCAACATGTAGTTTAACTTCACCTGTACCAACCTTGATGGTGACAACATCATCGTTCACGGCGAAAGCGTAGTCAGACAAGGCGGCTGGAAGTTTGGCGAAGAACTCGCGGCGGGTGTAGCCCATCTCACGGTTCAAGCCGAACAAACCAGTCAGGCTTGGTTCCATGCCGGGTCAAACTCCGTTCTATCGGCTCGCGGGACTTGCAACACGGGGCCGCAAGTTGACACTGTGTTGACACCGCCAATTTGCAGAGCCGTAAAAGCAAGCAAGATCGAAGGCTTGTGCGTTAAGCGCCGGAAATGCCGTCCATATGCTGGGCGGCATGTTCCGTAACCTGGTGCGTGGTGCCCAAGGGTCTAACCCTTCATCGTGTAACGATGGAAGCCGCCGTAAATCGATGAGCGGTCGCGCCGGGTGTACTGCCGGCAGGTCTCCTCGTCATAATCAAACTGACTCAGAACCTCGTCGGGCACCCGGCCAGGCAGAATGCTTGGTTCTCCGGCGGTACGGAAGATGACCCGGCCACCCGGGCGGCAGGTCCGCGCGATCTGTGTCCAGTTGTCGGTGAGCTGCTCGTCCGTCATCCAGTCCTGTGCATCCAGCAGCACATAGGCATCGAAGGAATCGTCAGGGCTGTTTCTAAGATGCTCGGTAAAGCTTTCGTGGAACACCTCAACGTTTGCCGCCCGCTGCTTGACCGTCTCGTAGTTCTGACGCTGCAGATAAGGTGGCAACGGACCCGTGCCGCCCGTCGCGTAGCGGCGGCCGAACGCCTGCCAGGCGAAATAGTTGTCGCGAAGGTCAAACTCACAGGCAAGTCGCTCGAGACGCTGGCGAAGGACTTCCGCCATATGATCTTCATCGCCCTTCAGCGCCTCGAATTGCGATGGGGGAATGCCGAGGCCGAACAGCGCGGAGGGTTTGCTCATGAGCCAACGGATGTGGCGCTTCTCAAAAAGCGGGGCGAGCTCCCGGTCGAAGATCGCACGTTGCTCTTCCATGGATTTGGCCCGCAGCAATTTGCGCGGATTGCGCCCATGCATTCGCGCCAGCAAATGGCTGGCACCGATGAAGGTTCCAAGCAGACCGTGCCGGTAGAGGTTCTTTCCAAAGTACCCCACCCGCCTTCGGCCAAGCCGGTCGCGCGATTCCCAATACTTGCTCGTGTCCTCATCGAGGTGTTCTTTGAGATAGGTGAAGTAAGCGCGAATGTTCTCCGAGGCGTCGGCTTCCGCGAAAAAGCGGTGGAAGGCCGTATAGCTCGGAAGATGCTTCAGTGCGGCCAGCTTGAGATTGTTAAGCGCGATGTGTGCGGGATTGAGGTCGATGGCCGCGACGGAAACATCGGCCGCCGTCAGATAACTCATGATGTTGCAGCCGCCCGATGCGATGGCGATGATTTTTTCGCCGTCCTTGAGATGCAGCGCGTCGATATCGACAACCGGGTCTTCCCAGATTTGCGGATAAACGAGCCCTGAAAAGGCGAGCGTAAACAAACGCTCCTGTACACCCTCGCGCGATATGGCTTTGTGACGGTGGACCGCTTGGCTTAGCTTCTTGTTCTTAACCCCAAACCGTCTTGGACGGTCGGTAGGATGAGGGGTCTCCCGTAGCGATACCATGTTGTCTCCCAGCGGCTCTCTAGTCGGCTGTCTAAACTATGAAAAGGTTGTGCGCACCCGGCTCTGCGGCAGGCTGGTCGGTCTCTTTGCGTTCAAAGTTCGGGTGATGGCCCTCTCATTGCCACCCTTCGTCGCCAAGTCCAACCGGCAATGTGTAGCATGCGCGTCCCAGCGCAGGCGGATGTAGCCGTTCGAGGCCGCATACTCAAGGAAAACAGCGCCGCTGGCACGTAATCTTCACGTTCGCGAGGCAGTTTCAAACAAGGCGCCCTGATATTGGGTGAGAGCCCTACGACCGCAAGTAACCAGCCCATAACGGTTTTTCGTAATCAGACATTGCCGCGGGACAAATGGCCGACAGCTACACCGATCAGGCGCTTAATCTAGTTCGTGAGCATATCGCCCTCGCTGAGCCGATTGTTTTCGCGCTCGGCTTTGCCGAAAGTACAGTGTTTTTGTCGCTGCTGGTGCCTTCTTCGGCACTCTTCCTGGGCATCGGCGGTATCCACGGCGCCGCCGGAGGCAGCTTCTGGAGCGTTTGGCTGGCCGCATCCGCCGGAGCGGCCATCGGCGATATCCTCACCTTCGCGCTCGGGCGCTATTTCAAACAGGACATCGGCGGCCTCTGGCCATTGCGCACGCGTCCGCAGTGGTACGTGCTTTCGCGCTATTACGTGAAGCGATACGGAATGCTGGGGGTCTTTGCGAGTAAGTTCGGCGGCATGATCCGACCGTTTGTGCCGCTGGTCGCGGGCGCCATGGGGATGCGCTGGGGGCGGTTTTTGATGGTAAGCCCTCTGTCCTGCCTGATCTGGGCCGGGACCTTCCTGGCTCCTGGTTATGCCTTGACGGCGGCCTTCTCTTGAGGCCAAAAAGCGGGTTCCCGATGCGCCGCGCGAAAAACAAGGCGCGCCGCAGCATCCGAACGCAATCAGATTAAGCCCGGAGATCACCCCATGGCCGCCCGCTCCGCCCGTGCCGTTGAAACATTGAAGAAAAAGAACAGTCGCCGTATTGCGCGGCCCAAGCAGACCCGCAGCCAAGGCAACACCGCCAAGGGGCGCAAGAACCTGCGCAAACAGGCGCTGCTCAAGGCCGGCCGGCCCCAGCAAGAAGCCTCTGCTGAGGCTTGAAGCCGTTGAAAGAAACGTCAAAACGATAAGTCCGTGGAGACCGCCATGAGCGACCGTATCATTCTACGCGTTGGAGAAAGCCTTGTTGGTGGGGGTCCACCAGGAACTGCCGCCGAACCCGAAGTCGCCATTGGTGAGATGGACGGACCGTTTGGTGCGGCTTTCGCTAATCTTCTCGGCGACCAGGTCGCAGGGCACTCCCGTGTTTTGGCGATCCTCAATACGGACGTGATGGTGCGCCCGCCGACGATCTGCGTCTCCAAGGTGACCGTCGACAATGAACGCTACACGAGCATCCTGATGGGAACGGTCCAATACGCGACCGCCATGGGCGTGCTTGATTCAGTACGCTCTGGTGACATTCCGAAGGCCAAGGTCAACGACCTCGGGATCATTGTATCGGTGTGGCTCAATCCAAGCGTTGCGACCGATGACAACCTCGATCACCAGATCCTCTTCGATATCCACCGCAAGGCGACCGCGCAGGCGATCGCCAAGGCCATGAACCATGAGCCCTCGATCGACTGGCTGCTCGAAAACCAGGACAAGATCGTACACAAGTACTTCGAAAGGGGGCTCAAGGGCGAAATCTAGGTCCGGCTGCAACTACACCGTTGGGGGCCGCCCATGCTGAAGTTCATCCTCGGCGTTCTATTCGGCGCCGGCCTTGCCGTCGGTTATGTGCGCTATAACGTCGAGTTGCCCGAGTACCTGCAGCTGACCGACAAGTTGCGCGGCAACCTCGTGTCTACGGCGACCGAATTCGAGCTTTATGATCTCGATCGCGACCTCGCCACGCGCCGCCGGGCCTTGGAGATCTTTTTCGCCAACCGCCCGGAATTTGCCGTCGACGTCGACGCGGCTTTCGGACACCCGTTTCTGAAATCCCTGTATCGGCGCCAGGCAATCCGGCAGGCCAGGCTGCTGCGCGGTCAATGGTCCGCCTTTGACGTCGCATTGGACAAGCCCGCCCTCAAAGAGCGCCTCGAAGAACGTTACGGCACCAAGGACGTGGAAGTGCTCAAGCGGCGCATGCTTGCTGCCGCCCTCGAAAAAGAACACCCGTTCTTGAAATCATGGTTGCAGAAGAACGGTCAGCCTTCCGGAGAAGCCGAATTACTCGACACGCTGAAGCGTGTTGGTGTGCTGCCTGATGTGCAGCCGCCGCCATAGGCTGGCTTGGCAAGGCTGCCGGCTACTTCTTCAGCCAGCACACGGCCCAGTGCAGCTTTAGCTCGTCGTTACGGCGGCTCACCCGCCAGGTGACCGCTTCGTCAAATTCGAGTGCCTGACAGAACCGGTCCGCCAGTCCATAAACACTGTTGGCATCACAGGTTGCTTTTTTCGTATCGCAAGTCGCCAGATCCGACTCGAAATACCTCGAACTGTTGGACCTGACCTGCGCGACATCCTCCAGATCTTCAAACGGTATGTCCGGCTTTCCGAACGATTGGAAGAACACATAGTCTCCAGCCCGACGGTCGCTGGCCGCGTCAACAGGGACCTGTGCCATGGCGGGCATCGCATAAGCCGCGACAAAAGCAGCAGCAATAAGCGCGGCTCGATCCAAAGTCGTCATCATGCACTTCCTCCTCACCGGCAGCCGGCCACGGCTTATTGCGTCACGTTGGTGTTGGCTTCGCTGAGCTTTCTACGCTCATCATAGCGCTGCAGGTGAAACCGCTGAAAATTCCGGTCCTTTTCGTAGAGCTTGTGGCGCACCCAAACAAACAAATCATAGAAGGTTCCAGGACCAACGCCCAGGCTCATGCGCGTCACTTCCAGCGGCTGACCCCATTTCGCATCAATCTCGTCGATGTCGTCTTTGAAAAACACGACGGTCGGCGTGAACATCACACCCCATCGTTCCGCCAGTTTCTTCTCAGGCATGGTCTTGCCGTCGAAGTCGGTGACCTCACGCGAACCCCACATGTTGAGCTGCACGACGACGAAGTTCTCCCGCACGTAGTCGTTGATGTAGGCCTTGGCCAGAACCTCGTTGTGCATCTTGGTGCAGTAGATGCAGCCGCGTTGTTCAAAAATGACGGCGAACCGTTTGCCTTTCGCCTTGGCCTCCTCGAAGTCCTCTTTCAGGTCGAGAAACGACTCTACGAACCAGGGCTGGTGATAGAGCCCGCCATCGCCCTTCTCCGGTTTGGCGAGAGGTTCTGATTCACCGATCGCGGGCGGCAGTGGTTCAGCGAATGCGGTCGGCAAAGGCGCGGCGAGAACCAGTATGAAAGCAAGAACCAAGCGCGTTGGCGATGTTGGCATGTTTGTCTCCCAAAGCAGCGCTTGCAGCGGGTTTGATGATAGTGGATTGCATCCGCGGCGGCGACGAGAAAGGTGTGATCGTACTGTTTCCGATTGCTCTCTTAATCATAGATGAGACTGATCGCGAAACGCATAGCGACGGCCGCCATGAAGAAAGCAAACGCCAGCTCAAGTTTCCGTTTCGGCAGTCCGTGAGCCAGGCGCACTCCGAGCGGCGCCACCAGAACACTGGCCGGGATGATCACCGCCGCACCCAGAACATTGACGTACCCGAGCGACATCGGCGGTAACAACGGATGCCCCCAGCCCGCAATGGCCAGCCCGACCGCTCCCGGAATGGCCACCATCGGGCCGAGCCCGGCACTTGTTGCAACAGCTTGAATGAGCGGCCGGTTGTAAAGCGTCATGAAGGCAACGACGAAACTTGCACCTGCGATGCTCATGAGAACCGACACAAACCCAACGGCCAGCCCGTAAAGTTCTACGCCCGGCGGCTTTGGGAGATCATCGCCCAGCCGCCAATCATCCCGGCCAAGCGCCAGCTTTAGCGCCAGCAGATTGCCGAAGATGACCCAGACCCATTTCAGACCATCTCCAGTGCTCGAACTCGCATATAGCGTGCCGCCAATGACCCCGGCGACCATCCATGGGCCAAGCCGCCACAATACCTTGGTGTCCACGCCGCCTTGAGCACGATGAGACATATAAGAGCGCAATGACGTTGGAATAATCACGGCAAGCGAGGTGCCGAGCGCCATGTGCATTCGGATCGACGGGTCGACACCGATGATGCCAAATGTCTCATAGAGAACCGGGACAAGGATGCCGCCGCCGCCGATTCCGAGCAGTCCTGACAGGAAGCCGGTAACGACGCCCGCCGCCACCAGCGTGACCGCCAGCATCAACAGCCCGCCAGCCGTGACGTCCATTTCCATCCTTGAAGGTCCTAGCGCGATTTAGTGTCAGCTGGCGACCTGCTCGACAGGTCCTGCGGGTACAAGGCGCTCACGCTGCCACGCTTCCGCTTGTTCCACCATCTGAATCGCTTCCAAGAGTACGTCAAGACCCGCGCCCTCACCGGTTGCATTCTCGCTGAAGTGACGACGAAACTGGCGCGCGCCCTTCAAGCCGTGCATGAGCCCGAGCGTATGCCGAACGATGTTGTTGAGTCGTCCGCCGCGTGCCAGATGCGCCTCAACGTATCCGACAAGGCCCCGCAGGGCGTCCGTGCGGGTAGGTTTCGGTGTGTCGGCACCAAAGAACCGCCGATCAACATCGGCAAGAAGATAGGGCGTCTGGTAGGCCGCCCGCCCCAGCATGACACCGTCCACATGCCGAAGGTGATCCTCGGCCTCCTCCAGCGAACCGATCCCACCGTTGATGACGACGGTGAGATGTGGGCGCACCTGCTTGAGCCGATAGACACGGGCGTAATCGAGCGGGGGAATTTCGCGATTTTCCTTCGGCGAGAGTCCTTTGAGCCAGGCTTTCCTCGCGTGAACGATGAAGTGCTCGCAGCCTGCTTCCGCCACCATATCAATGAACCGCTGGAAGTCGGCCTCGCCGTCTTGGTCATCGATGCCGATCCTGCATTTCACGGTCACCGGAATTCGTACCGCTTCACGCATTGCAAGGATGCACTTGGCCACAAGGTCTGGTTCGGCCATCAGGCAGGCGCCGAAACGACCCTCCTGGACTCGGTCCGAAGGGCAGCCGACGTTGAGATTGATTTCATCAAACCCCCAACTCTCGCCGATCGCCGAGGCGTGTGCCAGCTTCCCGGGATCCGATCCGCCAAGTTGCAGCGCAACCGGGTGCTCGGCCCTGTTGAAGCCGATGAGCCGTTGCCGCTCGCCATGCAGTATGGCCTCCGCCGTCACCATCTCGGTGTAAAGCAGGGCCCGCCGCGTCAGCTGCCGATGAAAGAACCGGCAGTGCCGGTCCGTCCAATCCATCATCGGTGCGACGGAGAATCTATGTGCTTGATATTGCATGTAAAATCGTGTTGATTCAGAATTGTAGGTCGAGCGTGTCTTCGTGTTTGTTCGCACCTGTTCGCACCTGTTCGCACGTTTTCGCACCTCTTCGCAAGTTCACTGCACACACGGTGCACACGCCGATGGCCACGATAGCGAAACTAAGATCCGGGTCCTGGAGGGCTCAAGTCCGGCGCAAGGGCCAGTACGCCTCGCGCACGTTTCGCCTGCGCTTGGATGCGCAAGCCTGGGCGCGTGACATCGAACGACGGATCGATCTGGGGCAGTCGTTGGATGTTCGACACGCTCCCCACGCGAAGACTATTGGTGCTCTCATTGCGTTGCACGTTTCTGACATGTGTGAGGTGGGCCGCGCCCCGCTCAGGAGCAAAGCCTACAGCCTGGAGAAACTGGACCGTGTGTTAGGCCATGTCAGGCTGCGGAACCTGGATCGCATGACACTCGTCGAGTTTGGTAAGCGCCGCGCCCAAGAAGGGGCGGGTCCCGTGACCATCGGAATGGAACTGGGCTATCTGCGCATGATCTTCCTGCACGCGGCCTCTGTCCATGGCGTACCAGTCTCTGCGGAGCCAATTGAACACGCGCGCATAGCCTTGAAGCGTTTGGGGCTTGTTGGAAAACCCCATGAGCGCAATCGCCGGCCCACCCCATCCGAACTTAATCGCATCCTGAAACATCTTGAGGGCAATCCGAGGCAGAAGATTCCAGTCGGCCGTATTGTCCGGTTTGCGGTCGCGACCGGGATGCGCCAGGACGAGATCAGTCGTTTGCGTTGGGAGGACGTCGATCCCACCCGTCGAGTCGCCGTCATTATAGATCGAAAGCATCCACGCGATAAAAGAGGTAATGATCAGACGATCGCACTCGTGTCCGATGCCGGTTGGGATCCCATCGAATTGATGCTGGCACAAGCTGAGGTGACGGGTCGCAATGACCGCGTTTTTCCTTATAACGGTCGCTCCGTTGGTGCTGCCTTTCGCCGCGCGTGTCGAGAGCTTGGGATCTGCGACTTGCGCTTTCACGACTTGCGCCACGAGACCGCAAGCCGCCTTTTTGAAGCGGGTTATCAGATTCCCGAAGTCGCCCTCGTCACGGGTCACCGTGATTGGAAGATGCTGCGAAGATACACAAACCTGCAGCCAGATGTTCTGGCACGACGTCGGCATTTGGCAGATGGCAACCGAGCACCTTCTCGTCGTACTGGAAATGCGCCCTCTTCACATACGTTAATACCTGGGGCCAACAACGAGCGCTCAAGCCCAGAGAAGCGGATGCAACTCTCGACAGCAATGAAGCCTATTGCTCCCGGGCGGGATCCACGAAGACCTTGGCGGGTTGCCAATGACAAATGACGCCGCCGACACATGACCATCGATGAAGTTCCCGACCGCATTGTCGTCCAACGACCGCGTGGACAAGAATCCTCAGCGTCTTCATTCCGGGCCCAAGCCGAGTGCCCGTCAAGCTCTAAGGGCTGGTCGCCAATGTCCGCTTTCGGATGCAGAGCGGAACATGTTTGGGGTGCATTTGTCGGACCACGCCCTTGTCCGCTTTGATCAATAAGCGGACGTAACAGAACCTCCAAAGGAGAGAATCGCTAATCGCTAGCGTATGCATAGTGACAGCTGCGCCCTGAGAAGGATGGACACCTTTCCCAGTTTGACGCTTTGCAGGCGAAGGAGCAGCGTCTGAAACTTGGAGTTTGATGCACGCAGTCGTGCTTCTTGCCTCTTTAAGCGATATCGTAGTCCGATGGAGAGCGACAACTTTTACCCAGCCACGGCAATGCCCGATCGCGTTTGGTGGCAGGTGCTCTGGCCTGATCCGAAAGCTGTGCTGCTCGCACTCGGGATTAAGGCTGAGATGACCGTCCTCGATTTGTGCTGCGGTGATGGCTATTTCACGGCCCCATTGGCTGCATTGGTGAAGGGTAAGGTCGTTGCCCTCGACATTGATCCAGACATGCTGAAACGAGCGCGTATAGAAGTCGGCAGATCGGGTACTTCAGTCAGCCGTTGGATATGCGCCTATGCCGATTGTTTGTCGGATTTGCTTTCTGAGCCAGTGGACTTCATTCTGATTGCCAATACGTTCCATGGCGTTCGCGACCAGGCTGCTCTCGCGCGTGCTGCTGCGTCTGTACTGAAACCGGGG
>JARFQY010000260.1 GCA_029287535.1 Filomicrobium sp. | reverse complement strand
GCTTTGCAGCCTTTCGAGGCTGACCCTGACATCCCGCTGTGACGCCGCCTCTGGGCCCATTGGGCCGACCACTCAACGTTCCAGCAAAGCGAACTCGCGCGACCCCGGATAGAGCAGTGCCCTGGAAAAACCGGCCGACTGTGAGCCGAGCAACCGGTTATAGGTCCGGGCGGCCTTGTTGTACGACTCCAGCGCCACCTGCGCCCGAATTACCGACGCTTCGCTCTGCCGTCGCAGCGACCGCGATCTCCAGGCCCGGTTGGCGTTGCTTCGATTGGCCAGTGCGAGAGCGAAGTCCTTGAGCGACTGAGCCACCTGCTGGCGGGCGGCTGCATATTGCTGCATCTGGCCGTGGTCGCTGAGAGTGAAGTCTGGCCTTTCGCCAAGCCGACGAAGCTGTATGCCTGCTTGAGTCAGTTTATCCGCGTTCACGGGGTGGCTGGATAAGACAACATGCCGACCGGCCAACAACCGGTCCAACTGCTCAACACTGATCCTGTCCGCCGCAATGAGTGCCGTCCAGCTCGCCCGGACATCTTGGTCATGCCGTCCAAGGTCGCTCCAGCCACAGCCGCCAACGGCCATCACACAGCAGAGCAACGAGAGCCTTGCCAACCATCTCCCAGACTTTGCCAATTTACTCACCGACACGACGGCAAACCCTCTGACCGAGAAAGTTTCCAGACTGTTTAAGATAGTCAGGAATAAGTACAGTGGCATCCGTCAATAAAAGAAGCGGAGCCGGACATCTTGATTGTTGTGTACTATACTGACGGTTTGTAAAGTAGAGTTTACCACATAACGATTAATGACTTCAGCCCAACTGCCGGCACCAATAACCTGATCCCTGCGGGGTGTACGACGGCGGATGGTGTCCTTAGTGGGCAGTCCAGGGCCATTCGCTGTGAGGCACCATTGAAGGGGCGTTGCGCCCAAGGCACCGGGACGGTGCCGCAATGTTGTTTGGAGTTGTGTGCCTCATGAGGACAAAAGCAATTTTCTCGGCGGCCATTGCCGCTGTCGCGTTCTTGATGCCGCAAACGGCATCCGCGTTCGATCGGGGCTGTTATGGCGCGGTCGAATGCTATGAGGAAGTCCGTCCCCGCCGCGTTTACCGGACCGTTGAGAGGGACGTCATGGTCGAGCCGCCGAGCAGCTACGTTGCGTACGCGCCCGCCCGTTATCGCTGGGCTCATCGCCGTGTGCTCCTGAAACCGGCTCATACGGCCTATGAAGTGGTGCCCGCCGTAACGCGCAGAGTTTATGAAACGGTGGTCGTAAGACCTGCAACAACCCGTTGGGTCTACCGCCGCGGCCTTTTCGGGCGGAACCGGAAGTGCAAGGTCCGCGTCCCTGCGGTCACCCGGCGTGTCGTCCGCCACGTCGTTGTTCGCCCGGCCCGGCGCGTCCGCCGCCGTATCCCGGCAGTCTACGCAACCATCCCGCGCCGTCAGTTGGTCCGTGGTGCCCGCGCTCGCAAGGTCTATGTCCCGGCGACGTATCGCACCGTCCGCCACCGCGTGCCGGTGCCTTCCGGCAGGCGCTACTGGGTCCGCTCACGGTACTGATCCCCGTATCGGCAGACAGACAGAGAGGGCAGGGCGCCACGCCTTGCCCCTTTTTTTTGCATTCCTGCTTTAAGGTGCGCCGCCACCCCGCGCCTGCCACATTCCACGCGCAATTGAGATAAGCGAAGGTTCGGGGAGGGCGTCGCCAGTGAGCGGATCAGGGAATCAGGGGACAATGAGAAACACCATCGCAGTGATGAATACCAAGGGCGGTGTCGGTAAATCGACTCTCGTGCTAGCGCTGGCCGAAACGCTTTCGGCGGAGCACAACAAGAACGTCTTGGTGATCGACAGCGATGCTCAGGCCACCGTTTCCAACATGCTGATGACGGTTAATGATCTGTACAGATTGCAGCGCGACGGACTGACCATCGTTGACTTTCTGGTCGCCCAGGTCCTGCGCGAAGAAGAATCGAAGTGGTCGGACTTTGTCATTCGGGATGTTTCCGATATTGACGACGCCCGCTCCGTCTACCTGATGCCCAGCGACATGCAGCTCACCCTGTTTGAGCGCGAGGTTTCCAAGGAGAGCGCACACGTAAAGCTGCGCAATTCGATCGCCTCGGTTCTGGATGCGGTGCGCAGCGTATTCGATGTCGTTTTGATCGATTGCCCGCCAGGTCTGTCAGTGTTGACCGAGAGCTGGCTGCGCGAGGCCGATTTTCACATCTCACCGACCAAGGCTGATTATGTCTCCGTTTGTGGGCTCGAAGTCTTCCGCCGCTTCAAGTCACTCAATCCCGAAATGGGCTTCGCTGAGAACATGGGCGTCATGATCAACATGCGCGATACGGCCTCGGAGACCGACGAAGAGTACATCAAGTGGCTACGGTCTAATCCGTCCAACCGCTGCTTTGAAGCGGTCGTGCCGCGGGTCAATTCTTTGCAGGACGCGGCGCGTTTTCAGCCGCAAAGCCGCTCTTACGGTGCCAAGTACCCTGGCGCTGTAGGCCAGTCAATTCGTGCTGTATGCCTTGAGGTTTTGCACCGTATGGTCGAGGCCCCCGCCAGATTACAGGCGCCGGCAGCCCCCGCCCACGCAGCCAGCAGCGTTGCCGGCTGACCTGCGGCTGCAGAGCGGCGGCGACATCCGCGCACCTTCCCGAGAAGGCCACTTCGGTCCAAATGAGGAAACTGGAGCGGATGACGCGATTCGAACGCGCGACCCTCACCTTGGCAAGGTGATGCTCTACCCCTGAGCTACATCCGCATTTTGCGCGCCGCGAGGTGCTCGTTGGCGCGTGAGGGACGTCTTATGACGCAACTGCGGTGAGAATTCAAGCCCGCGCGCGGATGCCCTCCGTGGTGCTCGTAAAAGGCTAGTGGTCATTGGCCCGGCGTCGTTCAGATGCTATCGGGAGGGCCTTGATTGCCCGCTAATCGCCAAGAGCTAACCAGAGATCCATGAACGCTACACCAAAAACGCGAGCGCAGCTGTTCCAGAGGCTAGACGAACTCGATATTGAAACGACAACCCATGAGCATCCTGCCGTATTCACCGTCGCCGAGAGCGAGTTACTGGAGCGCGAGCTTCCTGGTGCTCACACCAAGAATTTGTTCTTGAAGGACGCCAAAGGCCGCGTCTTTCTGATTGTTGCAAAAAGCACCTCTCGGATCGATCTCAAGGCTCTGCCCAAGCCCCTCGGCAGCGCCCGCCTCAGCTTCGGAAAACCCGAGTTGCTCATGGAGTTGCTGGGCGTGAAGCCCGGCTCTGTAACGGCATTTAGCCTCATCAATGATCCAGATCAGCGAGTTCGCGTTGTCATTGACGCTACCTTGATGGATCACGCGACGATCAACTGCCACCCGCTGGAAAACACGGCCACAACCAATATCGCGCGCGATGACTTGCTGGCTTTTATGCGGGCTTGCGGTCACGATCCGCTTGTTTTGGAGCTGCCCGAACTGGTTGGCTGATGCAACACAGGTCTGCATTGCAAGACCAAAACCGCCGGAAGCGTGTTAGAAACGCTGGCGGGCAAAGGAACAAGGACACCGGCGCGGCCGAACGACACGTTTCAATCGCGGCTGTCGGGTCACCAAGGAGAAGGTCAATATGCTGTTTGGTTCAGGCAAGAAGCAGGGTGCTGACGACGGCACCGCAAATGCCGCAGCCATAGTCAAGGACGCCGATACGGCAAGCTTCGCGGCAGATGTGCTTGAAGCCTCCAAGGACGTGCCGGTCATTGTCGATTTCTGGGCGCCCTGGTGTGGTCCATGCAAACAGCTGACGCCGCTTCTTGAAAAAGTCGTCAGGAGTTATGGCGGCAAGGTGCGGCTCGTCAAAGTGAACACCGACGAAAATCAGGCGCTTGCGCAGCAGCTAAGAATTCAGTCCTTGCCGACCATTTATGCGTTTAGTGATGGTCGCCCGCTTGACGGTTTCATGGGGGCCTTGCCGGAGAGCCAGTTACGCGAATTTGTCGACCGTATCGTGAGTGATACGGGCGGCGGCGGCATCGAGGATGTCCTTGCAACCGCGGAACAAGCCTTCGAGGCGGGTGACTTGCAGGGAGCCGCTGAGATCTACGCGGCCATCCTTCAAGAAGACCAGCAAAATCCTGATGCCTTGGCCGGGCTGGCCCGCTGTTATCTCAAGAGCGGTGACACGACCCGGGCCGAGCAAACCATCGAGTTAGTACCGCCAAACGCGCAGCAGTCGGCATCCGTACAGTCCGTGCTGGCCGCTCTTGCCCTCTCGCGCAAGGCTGACAGCGCCGGCCCGACGGGCGAACTGCAGGAAAAAGTCGCGGCCAATCCGAAAGACCTGCAAGCCCGTTACGATTTAGCAGTTGCGCTCGCGGCCAACGGAGACAAGCCCGCAGCGCTCGACCATTTGCTCGAGATCGTGAAGATGCAGCGGGATTGGAATGATGAAGCCGCGCGCAAACAACTTGTCGAGCTTTTTGATGCTTGGGGATCTAAGGACCCCGCCACGATAGAAGGCCGCAAAAGGTTGGCGGCTATTTTGTTCGCCTGAAGCCCCGGCGGCTCTTTATTGGCGACACCGCGAGAGGAACAGGTCATTGCCCACGGCTGAACGTTACCTGAAGCCGTCGGATCTGCCGGCAGACATCCCCGTGTTTCCATTGCGCGGGGCAATTCTACTTCCGCGTGCCTCGCTACCGCTAAACGTGTTTGAGCCGCGCTACCTCGCAATGGTCGACTGGGCCCTGCGCCACGACCGCGTTGTCGGCATTTTACAACCTATCGGCGGCGCCGAAGATGAAGAAAGTCCGCTTGGAAAGGATTTTGATCTGCGCTCGGTCGGATGTGTCGGCCGCCTAACGTCTTACCAGGAGTTGGATGACGGGCGCCAAGTCATCACCCTGACAGGCATTGCCCGATTTCAAGTTCTTGAAGAACTGAATTCCGACACACCCTTCCGTCTTATGAACGTAAGCTATGACCGCTTCGATGGGGATTTCGAGCAAGGACTGGGTGAAGATGAGGTCGACCGCGAGAAGCTGTTGGCTGTCTTGCGCAAGTATCTCGATGCCAACCGACTGCAAGGCGATTGGACCTCGATTGTCCGCGCATCAAGCGAGTTGCTGATTAATGCCCTATCGGTGATGAGTCCCTACGGGCCGGAGGAGAAGCAGGCCTTACTGGAAGCTCAGGACCTGAAATCCCGCGCGGACGTCCTGATAGCCTTGGCGGAAATGGAGATGGCCTCGGGTGGTGGCGAGACGGGCGGCACACTGCAGTAACGCAGGCTCGCCGCTTTGCTTCGCGGTGGCAATCGCAAGGGAGTACCATGGCCGACGAGTCCCCCGAAGAGCAACACGAGCGAACCAACGAGCAACCCGACCCTCGCCTCCTCGAGCTGCTGGTCTGCCCGTTGACCAAGACGCGCCTGTCGTATGACCGCGATAGGGGCGAATTGGTGAGCAAGGCGGCTGGATTGGCCTTTCCAATTCGCAACGGGGTGCCGCTGATGACACGCGAGGCGGCACGCAATCTGGATGAAGATTAAAGCGCTTCGTCGGACCCCTCGAGGACGCTTTGGCCTTGAGGGACGAGACGATCAAATGCATTAAAAACATTTACGCCAGAACGCTTTAACCAATACGGCTGCCATCCAAAGGCAATTGTATGCATTAACCAAATTGGTTCAGGCATTCTTCACGCGCGGCATGCTTCTTCAAGGTTTGTTGAGTTTTGTGGATGGCGTTTCGTTGCGCTGTTCAACCCGAACTGCGTGCATTTGGGCGGCGCGCAACGCGGCGCCAATTTTTCATGCGAGGGTCCTTGCAGGACGTATTTGACAGTCTTGGTCGATCTGCAGCGTCTGCATCGGCGCACCTCGTCGCCGCAAGCGCGGTGTCGGGCGTGCTTTTGTTGCTGGTGGCGCTTTCACTGCTTCCTGGCCCAATTGGAGCGTTGCACGCGCTCATCGTCTTTGGCGCCGTTCTAGTTGGGGCTGCGTCCTGGGCCTACACCCTGGCCATTCAAGCGCAGCGAGACGAAGACGGTTCACCCAAATTGAAGCAGCTCCGGGCTCTGGATGACAGGCTCGACAGGCGTACCGAAAACCTGCGCGATTTGTGCTGGCAGGTTTCGGATAGAGAGTCACGCTATCGCCAACTGCTCGATGCTCAGTCGGACCTGATCTTGCGCGTTGATATCGATCGCCGGGTTACCTTCGTCAACAGCGCTTACTGCGCGCTGTTTGAAGTGGCGAGCGAGAATGTCCTTGGCCGCCCACTCTCATCGAATGTTCTGTCTGACGAGGTTTCGATCCTGGACGCCCCTCGCGACCTGGGCGATCGCGAGACCGCAACCCCCGAGGGAAGCCGCTGGCTTTCCTGGCAACTTCACAAGCTGCCGATCGGTGAGCAGGGCCAAATCGAGTTCGAGCTCGTTGGCAGGGACATCACTGACGAACGGGCACAAAGGGAAAGGCTTGATGAAGCGCGCGAACAGGCCGAGGCAGCCAGTCGGGCCAAGTCACGGTTTCTTGCTGCAATGAGTCACGAGATCCGCACGCCAATGAACGGCATCCTGGGCATGGCCCGCCTTCTGAGCGACGGTGAACTAAGTGACGAACAGCGCACCTATGTAAACGCGATCAATGATTCCGCCGGCAACCTGTTGTCGCTGGTAAACGAGATCCTCGATTTCTCGAAAATCGAAGCTGGAAAGCTCGCGCTTCGCGAGCATCGTTTTTCCATCGAGGACTCCGTCCAGGCGACCGTCGAACTGTTGGCGCCGCGAGCACACGAAAAGAACCTCGAGCTGGCTTGGTTGGTGGCCCCGGATGTGCCTCGGGAGGTCATCGGCGATGAGGCCAGAGTGCGTCAGGTGCTGCTCAACCTTCTGTCCAATGCGATCAAGTTTACCGATTCCGGTGGCATCGTGGTTTCTGTCGAGGCGGGTGGTTATGAACCGGGCCCCGAGGGTGCTGGTCAAAAACAGCACATCCTGTTCTCCGTGAAGGACACGGGCGTGGGAATGACCGAGGAAGAACGCGACAAGTTGTTCGAAGAGTTCGAGCAGAGCAGCTCGGACTTGGACCACAAACCCCAGGGGACCGGGCTTGGCCTGGCGATCTCGCGCAACCTCGCTCTGGCAATGGACGGGACCATCAAGGTCGATAGCGCCGTCGCTGAAGGCTCAACCTTCGTCGCCGATCTCGTCCTAAGGCGAGTCGATGACGAAGAATCTTGCGGGGATCGCGCGACGCCTCGCACTGCGGGGCTCCAGCCTCATGTCCTACTCGCCATGGATCGAGCGATGGAGCGCGCGGTGATGGCCCGGATACTTGCAGCCAGTGGTGCCCGCGTCGTGGAGGCTACTTTCGCCGGTGCCTTGCAGAAGCTTGAGGAGGGTTCGGTCGACGCCAAGTTCGACCGCGTCGTGGTGGAGGTGGAAAATGATCCAGCCGAGGCTGCCATGCTTCTGCGAGAAGCGACGAGACCCAAAAAAGATGCGGTCGGCATAGTCATCATTGATGCTGACTCCCGCCAACGGCAAAGCGAGTTCCACGCGGCCGGTTTTGAAAGATACGTCGTGCGTCCGTTCCGTGCCAAATCTCTGGTCGAGCAGGTTATCCAATCGCGGGGGCAATTGAGCTGCGCGGATCAGCGTGTGCGCGACGAGGACAAAGGGCAGGAGGCACGGCCATCGGATCCCGCGGTTCAGCAGCCCCAGCGTGTTGTCCTGATTGTTGAGGACAACGCGATAAATGAGCTGCTCGCCGTCCAGGTCGTCAAGCGAGCTGGCCATAAGGTTCTGACGGCACGAAGCGGCGTCGACGCGGTGGAACACATGCGTCTAGCTTTGCGCGGCGAAGCACGCATGCCCGACGCCATTCTTATGGACATTCTCATGCCCGGCATCAGCGGCGTCGAGGCCTCCCGACTAATCAAAGCGATGTGCGCAGACGCAAACACGCAATGCCCGCCGGTCATTGCCCTGACGGCGCACGCGTTCGCGGAAGACCGGCAGCGCTATCTCGATGCCGGTCTTGACGACTACCTGACAAAACCATTTGTTCCCGTGGACCTACATCATGTTTTGGACCGAGCCTTTGCAAAGGCCCCTTCCAAGCGTGGTAATGTGGCATAATACACGCATTAATGTGGGTACGGATGACTTCTCCATTTGACAGATGGTCAACACGCCTTCAAATCATAGAAAGCTTTGTGTGCTGTCAAATTGAGTCGTGACCGCGAAAAGGCTGGCGTCAAAAGTTCGCCTCCGAAACGTGTCCTACTAGTCGCGTCTCGCTTTGCACAATGAAATTCGGGGTGCGTCGACACATACGTAGTGAGGCAAGAGGCCCCTGCGCGCTGGTAGTCGACACCAACCGCGTCCACCAAAGGATCCAAGCTCATGACGAGAGAGCGACCGCTAATGGAGAGCTGGCAAGGGGACGACCGCCTATCTGTGGTTCGCGCTCGCAGGCCGGACCCGCGCAGCTTGGTGCAACATCGCATGAACGAGCTGCAGCCGCGCGCCCGTGTATTGGCTCCTCGCTCGTTTGGCCGGGTCGGCTCATTGGAAGTCCGGCTTGCCGAAGGCCGGGACGAAGTTCGAGAGGCGCAGTCGCTTCGGTACCAAGTGTTTTATGAGGAGATGTCTGCTGTACCGAGCGTCACGGCCCGGATGCGTCGGCGCGATGAAGATCCTTATGACGCGATTTGCGATCATCTGTTGGTGATCGATCATGCTCCGCCGGACTCGGAATCAAGTTGGAGGCGAAGCAGATTACCGCAGGTGGTGGGGACCTATCGTGTCCTGCGACAACCTCGGGCCGAGCGTAGTCTCGGGTTCTATACGCAGAGCGAGTACGATATCGCGCCAATCGTGAAACGCCATCGTAGCAGTTACACGTTCATGGAACTCGGTCGCTCCTGTGTGTTGAAGCCGTACCGGAACAAACGCACCGTTGAACTTCTATGGCACGGGCTTTGGACGTACGTACGAGAACACAAGGTCGATGTTATGATCGGTTGTGCCAGCTTCCCCGGCACTGATCCTGACGCGCATGCGGTCCCGCTGAGCTTCATGCATTACAACGTGCTTGCGCCTGAGAAATGGCGCTGCCGCGCGCATGATGACCTCTACGTTCCAATGAACCGGTTGCCCGAAGCTGATGTTGATGCGCGTGCCGCCCTCAAGGCGATGCCGCCGTTGATCAAGGGGTACCTGAGGCTGGGTGCGTTTGTCGGCGACGGCGCGGTCATCGACCGTCAGTTCGGAACCACTGACGTCTTGATCGTCCTTCCCGTCGAAAACATCGACCCGCGTTACTTCGAACATTTCGGTGCACCGGATGAGGTTCGCAGCCGAATTTCGAAAGGCTTGTCGTGAATCAAAGACCAGGTCGAGTGCAATGGCCATTATGAAGTGGTCTGATATTCTTGGGTTGTGACATGGGCCCAGTGATCACCGGACGAGGGCAGTCACAAAAGGGACCGAGTGAAGCCTGCAACAACGAGGGCTTGCACCAAAAGCAAAGGAGCTAGGCGACGTGAATCCGATAACAACGAAGAGCGCCGATACAGCCTACGAGCTACTCCGGCTTGAAAACCAGCTTTGTTTCGCGCTGTACGCGTCGACGCGTGCAATAACGAAAACATATCGTCAGAAACTGACACCTTTAGGCCTGACATATCCGCAGTATCTCGTGCTTGTGGTCCTGTGGGAGCATGACGGCGCGACGATTTCCGCGATTGGTGAGAAGCTCATGCTGGACTCGGGCACGCTCACTCCGCTTGTGAAGCGGCTGGAGACCATGGGGCTGGTTCAAAGGCGTCGCGGCACGCGCGACGAACGCGAGGTTCAAGTCTATGTAACCGA
This sequence comes from Filomicrobium sp., assembly GCA_029287535.1. Lineage (GTDB taxonomy): Bacteria > Pseudomonadota > Alphaproteobacteria > Rhizobiales > Hyphomicrobiaceae > Filomicrobium. The sequence continues at coordinate 14,976 of JARFQY010000260.1, read as the reverse complement.
TCGGGGTAAAGGCATCAGAGGGCCAACGCAGGACGCACGGCGGTACGTTGACGGCCAGCTCGGTATGACCGAGGAGCAAGTCAGGACGCTTCGTAGCGATTTGATGGACCTGATTGCGCGCTTGCAGGAAACCGCGGGCATTTCTCCTAGAGAAGAGCCCCTGGACACCGCCGAGCGAGAAGCCCACTAATCGCTAACGTCCTAACAATGGCCCAGCAAAGCGTCGGCGCACCAACTCTGGGTCGCGTGAATGAAAAAGTTCCTGGCTGCCCTGGCGCCAAATGACACCTAGTTGCGGCACCACAAATTGAACGCAAGTCAATTGCGGGCATGGGGGCCGATAGCCCGGCGCCGACGACCTACACCCCTACTTACTGCCCCGCTTTCGGGTTGGCTTCTTCGCTGTTTTCTTGACCGCGGCCTTGCTGCTTCTGCTTTTTGTCGGTTTGGCATCAGCTTGCTCGGTCGTTTGGCCCGTTGAGCCAAAGCCGCCCGCACCACGCTCTGACACCGTAAGCGCTTCCACCTCGACAAGGGCCGCGTGCGTCACCGGCGCAACAACGAGCTGCGCGATCCGCTCGCCACGACGGATTTCAAATGGCGCGCCACCGAGATTCACGAGCAAGACGGACACCTCCCCCCGGTAATCGGCATCGATCGTGCCGGGAGAGTTCAACACGGTAATCCCACTCGACAGCGCCAGGCCAGAGCGCGGTCGCACCTGGCCCTCATAACCCTCCGGTAATTCTATCTGCAGACCCGTCGGCACCAGCGTTCGCGAACCAGGCAACAACGCCAAAGGCGTATCCCAACCGACAGCTGCCACCAGATCAAGCCCGGCTGACAGTGGGCTTTGATACTCCGGCAGCGGCAGGTCCATCCCATGCGGTAGCCGCATGACCTTCACGGTGACGTTACCAGGCTTGGCTTTGCTGCTCTTCGTCATGACTTGCCCAACTTGACTCGTGCGGAACGGCTGCCAGCAGCCTTTGTTTTGGAACTCTCGACTTCGCGCGCCATCTCCTCAACAAGCGCTGTTGCGACGTCTTCCTTTGACTGTTGCTTCCAGCTCTCGTGGCCATCTTTTCGGATGAGGTGCACACGATTGTGGTCTCCGCCCATGACACCGGACTCAGCGGAAACATCATTTGCGACGATCCAGTCGCATCCTTTGCTGTTTAGTTTTTTCCGGGCATGCTGGAGAACGTTCTCGGTCTCCGCGGCAAATCCTATGACGAGATCGGGACGCCCCTTCTTTCGCCCGGCAATTGTCTTCAGAATGTCTGGGTTGGCAACAAGCTTTAATGCCGGCGGCGGCTCACCCTTCTTCTTTTTGATTTTCTGAGTACCTTGCTCGGCGATTCTCCAATCCGCAACCGCCGCACAGAACACCGCGATATCCGCTGGCAACGCCCGTTCCGTTGCGGCCAGCATTTCCTCGGCTGTCTCGACTTTGATTGTTTCGGCACCGGTCGGGTCGGGCAAATTGACCGGCCCCGTGATCAAAGTGACGCGCGCACCGGCCGCGGCGGTCGCCGCTGCAATAGCATGGCCTTGTTTCCCTGATGAGCGGTTGGCGATGTAGCGTACCGGATCAATCGGCTCATGCGTCGGTCCGCTTGTCACAACGACATGAAGTCCGTGGAGCGGACCTGCTGCACCGACGGTCGTTGCCAAACGCCTCGCGTCGGACACCTCTTCGATCGCCTCGATCAGAACTGGGACTTCGGCAAGTCGTCCGGGGCCGGCCTCGTCACGCTCCGCCATTTCACCTGACTCGGGTCCAATGAAACGGGCGCCATCCGCCTTGAGAACACGAACGTTGCGCTGCGTTGCCGGGTTGAGCCACATCCGCGGGTTCATCGCCGGGGCAATCAGTGGCGGCTTGTCAGAAGCCAGTAGCACGGAACTTGCCAGATCATTGGCAAGGCCGTTGGCCATTTTCGCGATGAGATCGGCCGTCGCGGGAGCAACCAGAATCAAATCCGCATCACGGCTGAGTCGGATGTGGCCAATCTCACGCTCGTCGTCGAGGTTGAACAGGTCGGTGAAAACGGGCTCGTTGGTCAGCGCTGAAACAGATAACGGTGTGACAAAGTGCTGTGCGGCTGCTGTCATCACGACACGCACGCTTGCGCCGCGTTCGCGAAGCCTGCGAATGAGCTCAAGGCATTTGTAGGCGGCGATCCCGCCACCAATGATCAGGAGGATGCGCTTGTCTTCCACTCTCGAATGACTTCCGTGGCTGCTCTGCGACCAGATTTGCCGCCAACCTAGCATGATGGAATGGATTGAAGGGTTAAGCGATGCACACCCAGGTCGGGATTCGTTAACCGGTTAACGCGAACAGCTGGCAGGCGGTTCTGCGGTACGCCAAGCCTTCCGCTTACCGGGGGCACCGTTGCGCAACGGCAAGGACACCTGCCGGGCGGGGCACCGCTCGTCGCGCGCGAGTGGCAGCCTTTGTACCGGAAATCCTACTCGCCAAGATACTTCATATTGGTCCAGCCAACGATGCCGCGCCAACTCACCCGGCACCAATTCCTTTTGCAGGGGCCAAGGCAGTGGACTCCGGAGCCATGAGGGCCAATGCGCCCGACGATGCGAGAGCGTGCGGTTGGGCGGTTGCGGATGTTGAGGGTGTCCCACTGAGCGACGTTGCGCACGCGATACGTGTCAGGACCATGGGCGCAATCGAAGGCCTGGGCACGGTCAAACTCCGTCACTGCCGGCGCAACCAGGAAGGCGGATGCGGCGACAATGCTGTAGAAACTGGTGACATAGAGTCTTCTGGCATTTGCGATGGGCACGGGTTCTCTCCAATTCGGTACGAGGTGGACATATCGGGCTTGATCAGAGGGGCATTTGTTTTCTTCAGATCACCGGTTGATCAAACGAGTGCCACAATCCAAATGAGTGCGACCTGAATGGCGGATACAGGTTTCGTTCAGATCGAAGTGCAAGCAACGTGCCCGTTTGAGGCTGGCTCTACCTTCGCGCGGCCTACTTTCTTGGGAACCTTAAGGGCCGGTTCGCTTTTGATCGCGAATACCGTTCAAATCGACCTCATATGCCGGTGGAGACCTCCACCGCTCGATGCCGGCACAAGGTCCTGGGGCAATTGCCACCAGTGGGCTGGCAACGTCTTCGTCCGCACCGACATTTTACGCCGTACCACGAGCTACGTGTGCTAAAGTCTTGGTCCTGTCACGATGCGGGCCCAGTCTTAAGCGAACTGGCTTGGACGAGGCCCTTGCGCCTTTAAAGTCGCTGATTGGGTCGGACAACGATCAAGTCGTTGCCGGCAGGAGTTTGTCAGCAATACAGGCCCTGAGATTGTATATATGGGCGGCCAAGATTTGGTCTGTTAACGGCTGGAACAATTATGCCAAGACCCGATTTCAATCCTGTCCGGGGTGGGGAGAGCTGCCTTTGAGGAACATAAAAAAGCTGGCTTTGGGGATCGGCGCGCTTGCCGCGGTCACTGCGACCGTTCTAACCCCGCCAGTCGCGGCGGATACTCAGCAAGATTGTTTTGGTCCAGACGGCGCCAATCGCATCGAAGCCTGCTCGCGTTTGTTGGAGTTGCCGCTTCCGCCGCTCGAAAAGAGCTATGCCTTTGCTATGCGCGCCCTGGCCCATTCTCTACAGGGCCGCTATGAGATGGCGATTCCAGACTATGATCGCGCCATCGAAATCTCGCCGGACTTCGCAGTCGCCCTCAATAATCGCGCGTGGGCGTACTTCAAGTCCGGTCAACCTAGGAAAGCCGAGCCTGATGTCGCCCGTGCGCTCGAGCTTTCACCAATGAGTCCACATGCCCTCGATACCCGCGCCCACGTGCGCCAGTCCCTTGGCGACTTGAAGGGCGCGCTGAAGGACTACAACGCCGCCATGCGTTACGGCGGAGCCCGCATGGTCAAACTCTACCAGTGTGGTCTGCAGGCACATGGCCTTTATGACGGTGTGCTGAGCGGGATCGTGTCGGAAAAGCTCCGCGGCGCACTCGAAACGTGCGTCAAGAATCGCGGCTGTGACCCGTTACCTGCCGACGAGGAATGCCGGCGTTTGACGTCCTGACGTCCCGTCCCGTCACGCAAATCAAAGAGCGGAATCAAGATCGGCGGTTGCGCTTGCTACGCGGCCCGTCCCGGCCTTGCTGCCCGTTCCTCGATCAGCCTCAGAATATCGGTCAGCGCCTGGTCAACGGTCCGCCCGGAGGTGTCGACGATGGCGTCGGCCATTTCATAAAATGGTTCGCGCTCGGCCAACGCAGCTTCCAGCTTCGGCCTCGCTTCTGCAGCGTGCGAGTCCTCATTCGCCGCAATCTCATCACCCCAGTCACGGCTGATTTCGTCAAGCGATGCCCGAACCCATACGACGAAGCAGCCCGCCAACAGCAGGTCGTAAGTCGCCTTGGAGCGGACAATCCCACCGCCTGTCTTAATGACACCGCGTGGCAGCGTGTTCAGAACGTTGCTCAGACATTCGTGCTGAAGCCTTTGGAAGACGTCTTCGCCATGAACGGAGAAAACTTTCGACACTTCCATGCCGCTGGCGCGTTCAACTTCCCGGTCCAGGTCCACGCAAGGCAGCGACAAGGCGTTCGCGAGAGCACCGCCCAGAGTTGTCTTACCGGCTCCTCGCATACCAACTAGAGCTATCCGTGCCACGCGCGATGGCGGCTTGCGCCCGAACCGGTCAACGAGCAATTGGCGTGCCTCGGCCGCCTGTGAGGCGCCAAGTTTCTCGAGATGCTGGATAGCCAGTGTTTTGTCGATCGGCCGATCATCTTCCTCAATTGTGAGGTCATGCACTCGCGTTCCGAGAGCCTCCGCGATGCTCCTCAGCACCAACAACGAAGCGTTGCCCGAACCTCTCTCGAGTTCGGCAAGATATCTCTCGGATACACCAGAAGCCTGTGACAGAGCCTTGCGGGACATACCCATCTGCAGGCGCATCAGCCGAACACGTTCACCGACGAGGCGGAGATAGGCTTCATCGCCTGGCTCCGATCCACGCCGGCCTTCGCTCGGTATCCCATTAGAGTGTTTCGCCATTCCCAATCCAATCGAAAGTGGCCAGCGCTTAGACGACGTGCTGGCGCGTGAGCAAGCCGGGCCCACTTTCCTCAAATCCGTGCTTCGTTCAGCACTGTTCGAAAGATCGCGTTAGCACCCAGTGTACACCCATTGAGATCAACTTGCACCGCAATGCAGCAAATATTTTTGCAGCGCATGATCAACGATATCGCTATTCTAGAGCATCTGTTCAATGCATACGTCGGCCTTTGAGGATGATAATTGCGCGAAATTGGATCAGCGTGAGCAATACTTCCGATTGTGTACACATCACAATCGCTCTCTGAAACTGCCGTTCGCTACTGCAAAACATTGCGTATTGGGTGATACTGTGAGGCCCGATGGTCCGACGCGGGATAGAGGGGTACAGTGAGTCCATGCGCAATAATGTTGCTCGCCATAAACTCTCTGTACGGCAACCCTTGATAAACGGATGGTGCTCAATTCCGTGCGCATATGCCGCAGAGATTATGGCCCATCAAGGCTATGACTGCCTGACCATCGATCTCCAGCACGGCGCCATGTCCTACGAGACCGCTTTTGCGATGCTCCAGGCGATTTCGACGACCGAGACGGTTCCCCTCGCGCGCGTCCCTTGGCATGACCCGGGACTGATGATGAAACTGCTTGATGCCGGCGCGTATGGCCTGATCTGCCCGATGGTCAACTCGGCGGCGGACGCCGAGACATTTGTCGCAGCCTGTCGTTATCCTCCGCGCGGGACCCGGTCCTTCGGTCCGAACCGGGCGACATTGTATTCTCGGGCTGGATCAAGCGCGGCTTATTCTGCGGGCGCCGATTCTGAAATCCTGCTGCTCGCTCAGATCGAAACCCGCGAAAGCCTGGATAATCTTGAGGCAATCCTCTCCGTTCCTGGATTGGATGGCATTTATGTTGGCCCCGGCGACCTTTCGCTGGCGCTCGGCGCGGCACCCTCCATGGCGCCAAGTGACCCAACCGTGGTCGCGGCCATCGCCTCAACGCTCGCGGCGGCACAGCGTCACCAACGCTTTGCGGCGATCCACACGGACGGCCCTGCAACCGCGGCAAAACGATTTTCCGAGGGATTCGGTATGTGCACCATGCAAAACGATGCCCGTTTGTTGTCCGACGGCGCCAAGGCGCAAGTCACGGCGCTAAAGAAAGCACTCGCCTGAGGAGCAGGATCAACACGATCCAGCCTTTTTCCCAGCCCATCTATTGGACTCCAACGTTCCATCGACATCCAGCTTAAGCAGCGGTAAATGAGCCTCTAAAGGCTGCCAGCTGCTGGCCGCAAACGTCTCCGGGGTGAATGAGGATGACGCACGGCTCGTCCGTCGACAACAGCGCCGGGCGCGCGGCCGCCGCGGCCCCGGTTCCGCCAATCCGGCCAAGGCCCTTTGCGGCGGCATTCACCGTTATATGTGCAGCGGCGCTTACGCTTGCGTTACCCCTTGCGGCGCCCACGCTGAACGCTTTGAGCGTCGGCGGGCTTCCATTTGGCTATTACCTGGCTGCCCAGGGCGGTCTGCTCCTGGTTGCTCTACTTGGCCTCTGGCTCTCGGGTCCTTGGAACCGGACGGCACTGTCGCAGAGGTTCAGCGCATTCCTGGCCTCCCTGACGGCCTGCGGGAGCTGGCTGACGGCCGGCACCATTTTTACTCTGACGGGCGCGCTGTTTGTCTATGGCCATGACGGTCTTCCGCTCTATCTCGGACTCAGCGCCGGCCTTCTAGTCTCCCTAATTTTCATTGCTCCCGCACTCGACCGGGTCGGTGCCCTCCATATCGATGAACTCCTTGGGCGTGTAACTGCAAGTCGTTTCGCTGCTGCTGCGGCGGGTTTGGGAATGGCCGCCGGAATCTCGATTCTCGTATCCATCGAACTGGAGGTGGCGGGGTTGTCACTGGCCGCCGCCGCCGACCAACGGCAGTTGCAACCTTTCGAGATCGTCGCCTTTGCCGCTACGGCGGCCGCCGTTTGCTCACTTCTTCCCGGCCGGGGGCTCTGGTACGCGCTCATTGCTATGGCGATGATTGTTCTAATGGCTTTGGTCTGGGCCCTGCTGTGGGGCATTTCCGGCAGAGAACCGCTCGGGCTCATTCCGCAGCTCGCCTATGGCCAGGCCCTCTCAGAACTGACCGCAACCGAAAGGGCCCTCTTGGTGGAGGGTTTGGGTGACCCGCTGAGCATGCCGCCGTTCGGCAGGCCGTTCGTCCAGATATCGCAGCTGAACTTCCTCGCGCTCACCGTGAGTATGCTCCTCGGTGCCGCGGTGCTGCCGCACATGCTCTGGCGGCGCAGGACGGCGGCCGCGCGTGCGGCGGATGTCACCCTCTCCCGACGCGACACGTTTCCGTCCCGCCACAAAGCTGCATTCGCACTCGTTGTCACCGCGATTGTTCTAACGGCGCTGCCGGCTGCCGCGGTCTTCACCAAGCTCGACCTCTATCAAAAGGTCGCAAGCGGGCTTCAATACAGCGCCCCGCCTTCGTGGCTGCAGAAAGCCACGAGCGCTGGCTTCATGCGAGTCTGCGGAAAACCGTCCCATGGCGAAGAGGTTCCCATCGAGTCGGGTGCGGCGACCCCATCGGAGGTCGGCGAGGCCAGCTGCGGTGATCCCTCCGGCCGGCTTCGCATTCGCGATTTGGCAATCAACCCCGCCGCGGTCGTTCTGCTCATGCCGGCCTTCGCGGATTTTGCCGCCCCGCTACCACGGGTGTTTGCTGTTCTGTTCGGACTGCTGGCCATTCTCGCGGGCGCAGCCACCCTGCGCATGACCGTGGAAGTCTCCACCGGGTGGTTGCGCGCAAGGACTAGCGAAAAGCCGCGAACCGAAGTGTCGCTCGCTGCGCGAATCCCAATGACAGTGGCCTTCGCCGCCCTTGCTGCCTATGTGGTGATTGGCTTACAGGAATCACCCGTCACGCGATTGTACTGGGCCTTCGCGGTATTGGGCGCGTCACTGTTTCCCATGGCGTTTCTGGCGGCGGCGTTGCCTCGCGTGAATGGCGTTGCCCTGGGGCTCGGCGGGCTCGCCGGACTGGCAGCTTGTCTTTATTACGTCGTCGGCACGACGGGTGTTTTTGCCCCACAGTTCGCGACTTACTGGGCGCAGATTTCAGATGCACCGCCCTGGCTGTTGGAAGAACTGCGAGAACTGCTGCAGACATGCGCGGCGGGCGCAGGCGATAGCGAAAGCAAACAGGCCTGCACCGGCGCAACCGAACTCGGCCGCGAACTTGCCAATTGGTTTGGTGTTGACGGCCGGGCGGGCGCTGTGATTGGGGCCCCGGTGGGTCTTCTCGTGGCCTTCGTCGCAGCTCTTTTCACGCCATCTTTTTGGCGGCGCGGCTCATAGCGTCGCCCGCTGCGCTCGCCTTCAACTTGCGCATGGCCGGCCGCAAAAGTCTCCAGCATGCGCAACGTGTCGCACTTCGCCACCCCGCGTAACGCGAATACTTGGCACGAGCTGGATTCAGGCTCCATAACAATGCTCTGAAGATTAAGGGTGCGACAATTTCATTTGCGCGACTACAATGCCGTTGGGGATTGCGATAGGAAATAATCTGGTGCGTTAACCATACTAATAAGCGTCGGTTCATTTCCGGATTTTTTTCTTTAGGCGTGCTCCGCTAAAAAGAGCGGGAGGGGATAAAAATCCGCAAGATCCGAAATGCTGCGGCGGAATGCCACGATTGAACAATCATGCGCGCCGCGGCTAATGAGGGAGACAGTCATGAGTTCACTGAGTGCCCACGGCGGAACGCCGAGGCTGCGTCAGCGACGACATAAAGTCGTTTTAATTCTGAGTGTTATCGCCACCGCGATGCTGTTTGCTGGCATCCCCCCTGGTGGCGATGCGGGGCAGGCTCAGGCCGCCCATTCTCGGATGCAGTCGAAGTTGGCGGGTAATTATGAAAGCTTTCGCCACGAGCGTGCGGCAAAAAGGGTAAGCCGCCGAGAGAAAAAGACCTATAGAAAATCTAGAAGCAAGAAGTCGTACAAAAAGTACCGAAAGGGAAAGCGCCAGTACTCCCGCAAAAGAAAGTATAAGAAAACGAAGAAGCGCAGCTATTCAAAAAGCAAGCGCACGGCAAAGCGTACCCGACACAAAAAGAAATACAAACAGGTGGCGGCCCTGTCACCGTCCCATCAGCCGAAGCCCAAAAGCATCACGGGCGGTGGCGTCCGGTGGGTTGCTTCGGCGGGCTGCTTGAACGGCACGTTGAAGTCAATCGTCTATCAGGTCGCGGCGAAGTTCGGTCCGGTGACCGTGTCGTCGACCTGCCGCAGCAAGAAGCGCAACGCACGAGTGGGCGGCGCTAGGCGCTCTCAGCACTTATCCGGCAATGCGGTCGATTTCCGCGTTCATGCCAATCATCGCGCCGCATACGCGTATCTGAAAAATCTCGGTTCAGTGGGCGGCTACAAGCACTATGGCGGCGGTCTGTTCCACATTGATGTGGGTCCGCGCCGCACTTGGTAGCCGGAACCGGTTCAGCCGCTCGACACGGATCGCTTCATCAGCGTTGCGGAATTGGGAATCGGAGAGCGCGATGCGCTCCCCGATCTCAGCGCCGGTCCGTCTTTGTCGGCGCGTCTGGTTCGCCGTCCGCCGGCTCATTGTTTTTTGGCGCATTGAGCCCGTCGAGCCAGGCTGCGAACCTCGCATCGACATCTTTACGATTGTCACGCCACCAGCCTTCCTCATGCGCCAGGGCTGTGCTGAGGTTTTCGGGCGCGGTCGGCAAAAACGCATCGAGGTCGAGTCCCGCCGTCAGGTGCCGCTTGGCCAGCGCCAGTGCCGATGTCCTGGTCGGCCCGTATGGGAATCGTTGCGCAATTGCGGCGAGTTGTTGGGGCTCTGTGGCGAACCGCAAGAACTCGCGGGCGAGCTCCTGACGCGTGCTTTTGGTCGGGATCGCCCAGTAGGTCATGGAGTAGATCTGCCCGTCCCAGATGATGTCGAGCGGCAGGCCACGCGCCACCGCGAAAAACACGCGACCGCTGAATGCCTGCGCAATCGCGGCGTCTCCTGACGCGACTGCCTCGATAGCTTCTTTGCTGGAGTTGACCCAAAGGATCTCGTCACCAAGCTCGGCAAGCTTCGCCAAAGCACGGTTCTGGCCTTCCGCCGTCGCAAGCAGTCCGTAGACTTCCCCTGGCAGCGCACCGTCCGCCATCAATGCTGCCTCTAGGAGAAACCGGGGGTCCTTGATGAGCGCGCGTTTTCCAGGAAAGCGTTTTGTATCGAAGACGTCCGCAAGCGACCGCGGCTTGTCTTTCTTGAATTGCGTTCGGTCGATCGCCATCACGTGCGACCAGGCGAACGCTCCAATCCCGCAGGGCTTCAAACTGCCTGGCAAGAAGTCCGCGCGGGCCGCGTCGCTTCCGGTGACATCGTGAGCACGATCACCCGTGGCGATCTCGAGCAGCTGTCCGGCGCTGCACCCTGTTTCGAGTTCGGCTGCGGAGAACTCGACTGCGTCGAGAGAAGCATCCCGGTCTGCTGCCTCAAGGTCGATGGGCGCTCCCTGCGAACGAATGATCACCTCAACATCGATATCCCGTTTTGTCTTGAAACGCTTGACAACGACTTCCCGCTGCGCGGCGCCGTAGGCGCCTGACCATATGGCAATCTTGAGCTTGTTCGCCTCCGGAGCGCTGGCCGGCGTTTCCGCGACTGCCGCCGGTTTCGCATTTTCTGCGTCGTCAGGTTCGGGCGGGTCACTGGCGGCTTCTTCAGTGGAACGATCCGATTCGCTGTCTGGCGAGATGGCCTTCTCTGTTGCCGTTGAATCGACGTCAGCATCACGAGAGACGCTGTCGGTGCTGGTGTCTACGTCTGTGTCAGGTTGCCCTTTGGGTGGTGGGGCAGCAGCGTCGCTCTGTTCGGTTGGTGGGCTTGGCTGCGCGCCGAGCTCCACGACGGCCATCATGGAGCCGAGCACAATGGCCGAAAGGCAAAGGATGCATAGACGCGTTGCACGAGCCCTCCCCAGTGCATTTGAACCGAAACAGGCCTTTATCAAGCTGGCAAGCGGCGTAGGCACGAAAACGCTCATCGGAGTTACAGGTCCTTTGTTGTCGCCGCCGGATGGCGGGTGGGACAGTTTGCGCTCCACCCCGCAGGCGCGGACACCTGCACATGCGGCATTTGTTGACGTCCAGCGTCCTGCGACCGTGACCGCTTAACCGCGGGTCGAAGGCCGGTCGGAGCGCCTGGGTGGTGTCTGTGAAGGCTTGGGATAAAGGGGATTTTCGGCTTTGTTAGGGAAGAGCCGGCGAAACATCTGCGGCTTGTCCCAATGACCGTTGATATAAAGTACGCTGGCGGCCTCTCCGCCTTGTTGTCCAGCGCGTGGGAACAAACTGAGGTCCAGGCTGCGGCGGTGAATATTGAACGAGCCGGTCACCGCTACCGCGCTTTGACCGCTTTGCTTGCCGCGAAGCCGGTCAATGCGCGCAACGCCGTTTTCAAAGACCACCTGCGCGCTCATGCTCTGCAGTCCCATTTGGCCTTGTGAGGCATCACCCCAGCCGCTCGTGGGAGCGTCATCGATCCGGACACTTTTGACCAGCCGGGGCAGATCCGTGCGCAGTGTCGCACCGTTGCGCATTTCCACCGCCATCCGGCCGCCGAGGCTGCGCACGAACGTCTCTGGCGTGTACCAGTCACAGCTGAGGTCCATCGTCACGTCGGCCGGCCCAGTGATAACCTTGCGAGGGAACACGAGGTCGGTCAGATTCTCAAAGCGGACGCTCTTGAGATGGCCACGCACGCCGCACTGGGCGACCGGGCGGCGCGTATCCATGGTCAGCTGCAAGCTGCCCGACCCGCCGTTAGGCAGTTGCATCTCCGCCAGGTCCAGCAGTATCCGGCCGTCGTGCAAACTGAGCGCCGCCGCCGTGCGGCCGACGACCAGGTCTCCAGCGACCGTGCTTTGGGCGGAGACCCTAAGATCGATGTCGACCTGGCGAAGAATTGGAAGGTTCACTTCGGACAAAAACCGCTGCAGCCGAGGCGGCAACCAGTCCGCGGTTTGCTGGACCGTTGAGGCAATGATGGAGGCTGTTGAATCGCTACTCGAATGCTCCACTAGCCCATTGAGCTCAAGCTGCTCAAACGCCAGTGTGCCGTCAATCAGCGGCCGCTCACCCTCGCAGTTGAACATCAAGGAACCGGCGGCGGTGTTGGTATCCAGTCTGAATCGGCTGCTTGGAAAATTGAGCGTTTGACCGGCCCATTCCATCTCGCCGTCGGCCTGGAATGCCTCAAGACCGAGTTCCTTCGGCCACGATAGGCCGAGCCATCGCGCGAAGACCGGGACATCATTGATCTGCACGTGCGACGTGGGCGCAATCAGCCGGCCGCCGTTTCCAAGCGCGAATAAGCCTTCGAACGACGCTTGGAACAGGTAGGAGTCGGATAGGGTTCCACGGATGGGCAGTTGCTTTGCTGCCCGGTCCGCGCCCCCGTGCCCGATGGTGGTATCGAACTGGAGTGTTCGCCCGAGCAATTCAAAGCTGCCCTTTGCGGTTATTCTCTCTCCGGGAATGGGGCGCACGCGAAGTTGAACATTGCGAAGGGTCGCCGGCCCTTTTTCCGCGGCAATCTTCAAGGTTCCGCGCTCAACGATAAGCGCGCTTAGGTTCATGTTCGCGAGCGCCCGGGCAAATGGAGCCCGAATTGACCGCGACCTCTCGTTGTCAGTTGTCTTCTTGCCGCCGATGACGATTTCGGCGTCATGAAGGATTAAGACACCTGTTCCGTTTTTTAGAAGCTGCGCGATCTGGCGCGAACTGAGTGGGGCGGCGCCCTTCGGTTGCGCCAATGAGACAACGCCGCGCTTCACCAGTATGCGAGGCTCGCTTTGGACCTCGACCGGTTCGGTGAGGAGATATGAACCTTGGTCCGCAGCGCGAACCGACGATGCTCTAAGCATCGCGTCAGTCGGGTCTTCGGTGAATAAGAAGGGTAGCGTCAGGCCGATTACGACCGCGAAAGCAGCGAAAGCCAGGATACGACGATTTTGTCGATGGTCTTCTCGCTTCATCGTCCTGCCATTAAGAGAGTACGCAGTACATGCCGCAAGAGAGCCTGTCACGGCTTGCAACCCCTCACAACCCCCACCATGAGGCGATAACGCCCTTTCTTATTGGGCATACGGCAGACTGGCAAGTGGCTTGAAGGCAATAGAAACCGTGATTCGCACCATGAACTCGTTGTAACAATAGATCATCGCCAGCCGAAATCGAGATCGCTGACACACACAACTGTTGAGAAATTCAAAGTTGCACGAATCGCACGGCCGAAAGCCAATTTTCCGGCCGCGCGCGCTGCCTGGCAGTGACCGGTTCTTGCTACTTACCGGCGCGACGGGGAGGGTACGTCACCGCGATCCTTGGGACTTTTTCCCGTTGCCGCGAGTCATGATGAACAAGAACAGCCCAATTGTGACAACAAAAACGGTGACCAGCCCGCCAAGCGCGGTAAGGGCCAGCGGATCGGTGTTCAAAACGACGTCGTACATTTCAGTGTACATGTGTGCCCACTCCGTTTTCCCCGTAGGTTCGCCCTCCCTCTAAGGAAGGCCACACATATTATCGTCCGTCTGGAGCCAATATGCATTGCGCGGCGTCAACTGAGCTTCTGACGCGGATCAGCTTTCCAGGCCTCCGCCCGAGACCGTGCGACGCACGTTCGGAACTGAAGTGTGCCCCACCGCCAAGATTGTCAGGACTCCTAGCGCCACTTCGAAAACCTGCCCTTTAGATCGCGCACTTGGTATTACACCAGCACCACGCGTTCCTTGGGGAATATGATCGAGGCCGCAGTGCCCTGTTCGGGCACGCTTTTGATGTCGAGGCGGGCGCCGTTGGCTTGCGCAAGAGCCGTCACCAGCGGCAGACCGACTCCGAGCCCTCCGCCGTCGCGTTGCTGCCCTTTCGGGACCTGGCCTTTGAGCGCCTCCTCAATCTGGACTTCCGTCATGCCTCGACCCGTATCTCGCACTTCAAAGGTGAGCGGCCCGTCCAGGACATACGAGGTGGTTGCCACAACATGTCCTCCCCTGGCGGTGAATTTCAGCGCGTTGGTGATCAGGTTGATCAGGATCTGCTTCAGCGAAGACGCGTCGGCAATGACCTTGGGCATCGGCTGGCTGGGCGTCACAAGCTTCAATCGAACGCCTGAGGATTCCGCCAGTGGCAACAGCGTCGAGATCGTCCCGTGAAGGAGTTCCACAGGGTCATTCTCAGTGAAGTTCATGGCCGGTGGGCCGCTTTCGCGCGAACGCTGCAACATCATGCGGTCGATGATCGCCAGCATCAGCTTGGCGCTGTCATGAATATCTGCGGCATAGCGCCGGTATCGCTCATCGCCGATCGGGCCGAGCTGTTCATCCCGCATGACTTCCGAAGCCGCGACGATTGCTGAAATCGGTGTTTTCAGCTCATGCGCCATTTTTTGGATATAGGTCCGCTTTGGAGACATGCGCGCGGCGGTAGCACCGGCGTCCTTGTCCGCTTCAGGCTCGCTCGGCGGGCGCGAAGTGCGATCCGGGGCGGGAAGCCCTTCGTCCTTGTCGTTTTCGCCGGAATCGGACATTTGAAGCCAATCTTCTGCCGCTTCGGCCGCCAGCAGCCCTGCCAAGCGGCTTGTTTGCGGCCAAAGCACGTCCTCAACATGCTCTCTTCGGGCGTCCCCGCCAAGAGCGAAATCCGGCACCGGTCTTGGCGCGGCTGCCCTGATGCGCTATTTCCCCTTGACGGACGGCCCCGGAAGGATGTTTCTAACCGGTCTTCATGCGCCGTATGACCGCGCGCCATGCCGCCTTAGCTCAGTAGGTTAGAGCGCTAGATTGTGGATCTAGAGGTCGGTGGTTCGAGACCACCAGGCGGTACCATT
>JARFQY010000171.1 GCA_029287535.1 Filomicrobium sp. | reverse complement strand
GCGACCATTATCGTCGCGGTGCTAAGCCTGGTCGATCTGTCGATTCTCAAGAAGACCTGGGGCTATTCGAAGTCTGACTTCGGCGCCGTCGCCGCGACTATCCTATTGACGCTGTTGCTTGGCGTGGAAGTCGGCGTTGCAACCGGCGTAGCAATCTCGGTTCTGCTGCATCTTTACAAGACGTCGCGGCCACACGTGGCCGAGATAGGCCTGGTACCGGGCACGCAGCATTTCCGCAATATCAAGCGCCACACAGTCGAGACAGATCCAACTGCCCTAATGCTTCGCGTCGATGAGAGCCTCTATTTCGCTAATGCCCGCTTTCTTGAGAGCCTAATATTGGAGCGCGTGACCGAGGGCTGTGGAATCCGAAATGTCGTCTTGATGTTCTCTGCGGTGAACGCAGTCGACTACTCAGCCTTAGAAAGCCTTGAGTCAATTAACGACCGCCTGAGTGATATGGGCGTCGGCTTGCACCTGTCGGAGGTGAAGGGGCCGGTGATGGATCGACTGAAAGCTTCCCACCTGCTGAAGCATCTGAATGGGCGCGTGTTTCTATCGCAATACGATGCCTGGATGGCCATCTCGGCCCAACCATCGGAGCGGCTAGAGCACGCCATGGCTGCCAAACCGCACTGACCACCTCGCGAAGTGCCGTTGCGCAAGTTATAGCGACCTTCCTCAAAAATCCGCGCGACGTCTGCCATCGATCATTAGCTGACCTCAGACCGCCTACACAGCATGACCGCTTCACACTGCTAAGCCGCCATGGCGGAGCTCGCGATTCATGTCAGCTAGATGTCAGTTGAATACGCAAGCGGACATGGGCCGTCTGAGTCTCGGTTGCAGCTGTCGCACCCGTTTTCAGCGTTGACCGAAGTCAATCTGCGTACATGACCTTGCTGCATAGTCGATCGAGCTTATTAATCATCGTTCTTGAACGGCTATCGGAACCCAATTACGGCGAAGGACTATGCTGTCATGGAAACCAGAGAAACTGATGTTGCGATCATTGGTGCCGGCTCGGCTGGATTGAATGCGCGCCGCGAGGTCTTGCGGCTGGGTGGCAAGCCGCTCCTGATCGAGTCTGGACCTTACGGCACCACCTGCGCTCGTGTCGGTTGCATGCCGTCGAAACTCCTCATTGCAGCCGCTGACGTTGCTCACGAGGTATCTCGGGCCGGAGTGTTTGGTCTCGAAATTGCCAACGGGCATCACGTCAATGGCCGATCAGTGATGGAGCGCGTTCGACGCGAGCGTGATCGGTTCGTCGGCTTCGTAGTCGAGTCCACGGAAGCCATCCCTAGCGAGCAAAGGTTGCGGGGGCATGCACGTTTTCTCGGCCCGACGACCCTCCAGGTAGACGATCACACCATCGTCGAGAGCAGTACCGTCATTGTCGCCGCGGGGAGTCATCCTTTCGTGCCGCCACCATTCGATCTGATCCGAGAGCACGTCATGGTCAATGACGACGTTTTCGAGCTGGAGGATCTTCCGGCGAGTGTTGCTGTGATCGGCACGGGGATCATCGCGTTAGAGCTTGGTCAGGCTCTCCACCGGCTTGGCGTTAGGGTCACCTTCTTCAATCCATTCGATGAACTGGGCCCTTTCACTGATCCCGAGGTAACTAAGGTCGTCAAGGCGGTTCTGAGCGCAGAACTCCGTATCAATCTGGGCGCCACGGTCATCAACGCGGATGTCGTTGCGGACGGCATACGCGTGCGTTGGGCTGATGCTGATGGCGAGGAACATGAGGACGTATTCGCACGCATCCTGGCCGCCGCCGGTCGGCGCCCCAACCTAGCTGGCCTAGATCTGGATAAGACCAACCTGCCACTGAACGAGAGAGGTTTGCCGCCACTGAACCCTCAGACCGCGCAGGCCGGTGACTCACCGATATTCTTTGCGGGCGATATCGACGGCCACTTGCCGCTCCTCCATGAAGCCGCGGACGACGGCAGGATCGCAGGATCCAACGCCATGCTGTATCCAAATGTAGTTGCGCACGTGCGCCGAGTGCCGCTGGCCGTGGCCTTTACGGATCCTCAAATGGCGATGCTTGGCGTTAGGTATACTGACCTGCCCGAGGGCGGCTTCGCTGTGGGCCAGGTTTCCTTCGAAGATCAGGGACGCGCCCGGGTGATGGGGCGAAACCAGGGTATCGCTAGGATTTACGCTGACAAGTCATGCTGTCGCTTAATCGGAGCCGAGGTGTTCGGTCCCAGCGCCGAGCACATTGCACATCTGCTGGCCTGGTCGGTTCAGCAAGGGCTCGCAGTGCAGACCGCGCTCTCAATGCCGTTCTATCACCCCGTTGTAGAGGAGGGTGTGCGCACTGCCCTTCGCGACCTCGCCGGTAACTTGCAGATACTTGGCGGGTGCCCCGCCGAGGATCTCGTTGAGACGCCGGGTATGTAAAGTGAGTTGCGGCCTGCTGATAACATTCGGATCGGTCAGATGGGGCGATCGCGGAACGTCTCTTGGCGCTATCCTACCTGAGTTCGAACTTGATTAAACATGGTGAGAAATCGGTCAACTAGGGGTCGAGTTCGGGTCATTCGCTGACCCCGCCGAGCGGATCGAGCATGTTCGCGTTGCCTATGAAAGCGCACTCGGGTGCCGTCGTGATCTATGTCAGCTACGTGTCAATATCGAGCCTAATGCCGCGCAGACCCTAGTCCTTCAAAGTCGCGCCACATAGTATGCTGATTCCAGAGCTCACAAGGGGACTCCATCATGTTGAGAGTCATTTCGCTAGTGTTGTGCGTCATTCTGTTTCCATGGAGTGCTTACGCAGAAAGCGTGGACGAAGCTGCTGCAAGTATCGTTGAATCATTTGAGAACATGTTCGGCGTCACAGAGGGCAAACGGCGAAACCATACCAAAGGCTTCTGTTTCGAGGCCGAATTCATCCCGGCCGAATCCGCCATTCGCAGCTACACGGTCAGTCCGATCTTCACACAAACTTCACGCGTCGTAGGGCGGCTCTCTCACTCTGGCGGCAACGATACTGCCGCGGACGACAAGCCTGGCGACTACGGCCTGGCTATTCGACTCGCCCCGAATGACAACGTTTACATAATCAGCGCGAACACTTTGGACTTCTTTCCCGTCTCGACGCCTCAGGCTTTTGCAGAGCTGATGCGTGCCAAAGCAAAAGGCAAAGAGGCCGTGGAGGCATTCGCGGCAAAGAATCCGGAGTTTCAGGCCTTTAAGGCCCATCATTCCAAGAGAGATAAGACGCTACGTCCCTTCGAAGGGTCGACCTACAACAGCATCAACAGCTTCTATTTGATCGATGATGAGGGTAAACGAACCGCCGTCCGGTGGTCGTTTGTTCCCACTATTGAACAAGAAGTCGTTCTAGCTCCTACGTCGGATTTCTTTTTCGAGAATATGCAAGCTAATCTCGATGCAAAAGGCATCGTCTGGGACATCATCGCAACGATTGCCAATGACGACGACGTGATCGACAACGCCACCATCCCATGGAAAGGGGATCGACAAAAGATAACGGTAGCAAAACTGAAGATTCTCTCCATCAGCACCGATCAAGATGGGGAATGCGACACGATCAATTTTGATCCCTCGGTGCTCGGCGAAGGGCTGGAACCGTCGGAGGATCCGTTGCTTGCTGCCCGCACGATTGCCTATGCGATAAGCGCAGGAAAACGTCTCAGCGAAAAACAGAAGCTTCGGGTTCCTGCCGATTGATAGGT
>JARFQY010000072.1 GCA_029287535.1 Filomicrobium sp. | reverse complement strand
TGTATCGGCCGCCTGGCCCAGCGAAGCGGCAAGGGTGAGAGCAGCAACGGCAAGGCTCGACCGGACTAGGTTCGACATTGCGAGCTTCATGATTTCCTCCAGACTCGTTAACTGGCCCGTGTTCTCCGGACCTCTTCATCCTGATGTCTTTCGAACCGTTACACTACGCGGCCTTTACCGCACAAGATGACCCCTGCGTTCTCGGTCAACGCAGAAAATCGCCAAATGCCCGAGGACCATCTGGAACTTCGACGCGACCGGTGACGGTGAGCAAATGGGCGTCGATCCGCTCCAGCGTGTTGTCCTCCCAGCATGCGACGTAGACGTAGCGGCCTGATTTATCGGCGGCGATGCCTTCGGGATAGGCACCAACACTGATCGTCTTGATAACTTCCAGGTCATCCAAGTCGATAACACTGACAGTTTCAACGTACTGATCTGTAATAAAGGCGCGACCCTGCGCGAGCGCAATGGCGTAGGGCCGGCGGCCGACTTTCACGGTCGCGATGGTTTTGCCAAGCTCGATATCAATGACGCTGACGTCGTCACTCTTGACGTTGGCGGTGTAAGCCCGCGTGCCAGCAGCGTCGATTGTCACGCCGAACGGCCTTTGTCCGACCGGGACCACCTTAATTACGCGAAGCGTCGCGGCATCTATGACCGAAACCTGATGGCTGTCTCTGTCGGCTGACAACACGCGCGTTCCATCGGGAGTGACGGCGACGCCTGATGGCGATTCACCGACTGGTACGTGCGCGATCACCTCGAACGAGCGAGGGTCGACCACCGCAAGACGATGATCGTACCAGTCAGCAACAAAAATCCGGCCGTCAACGGGATGGACGGCGACGCCGAGCGGTCCGTTGCCGATCTTCAAACGCTTCAAGACCGTTCGTTGCTCGGCATCAATAACAACCAGCTCCTTGGCCTCCGGCGCCGTGACATAAGCCCTGCGACGGTCCGGTGACAGGGCGATCCCAGCGGGTTTTCCGGGCACCGAGAGTTCGGCGGAGACCTTCAGCGTGGCCAGGTCCACAAACACGACCTTTTCAGCCAGCTGGCTTGTGACCAGCGCTTCGTTCGGTGCTCGCCCCGCCGATGCGACAACCGGTACGAGAACCGTGAAAACCGCGAAAATGAAAGCGGTGGCCGAGGCGACCACCGCCCATTCAAGACTTGATCTCGCGGACGCGATCGCCACTAGCCGGCGGCCTCAAGCTTCTTTTTGAGCTCATCCAGGCCGCCACGGTAAACGCCTTTCACGGCCTTTACGGCCGCCGCGTCGTTCAAATCCTCCGGAGGATCATTATTCATGTAGCCACGGTAAAACGCGCCTCTCCAAACAACCTTCGACTTGCCATCGCCCAGGTCTTCGACCCGGAGGATCGATGAGTAGTTGTTGACGGGCAGAACCTTCACGTCGACCTTGGTGATGATGTACTTCATCAGGCGGCCTTCCGCGTCGTACTTCAGAAGCTCCTCGAAAATATTCGCGCCGTCAGTCAGCGTCAGAGTGCGTTTGGCACCGGGCTCGTTGCCGCCTTCGCCTTCGGTCTTTTCGATCACCGGGTGCCAGTTCAGGTCCTGGAAGTTGCCGATCGCAGCCCAAACCTTGTCGGCGGGAGCGTTGATCTCAACGGATTCGGTGACCTTCTGACGCGTTGGACCGTGCGCATGCGCCGCGCTCAGCACTATAAGCGGCATCAGCAACAGTCCAATTGTGAGCGATCGCAGCATTCTCTTCCTCCCAAGCAACCTTCTGTTTTTTGCGCCTGCGGCATCGGCACTGATCAGGCGGGCGTACCCTAGCCAGCGAATTCCGGCAGGGCAATGTCAACCGATCCAATCCATTGCACCGCACAGATTTTCGGGTGTTGTCTTCGACGAACGTACATGCTTCCTTCCAGCGCGAAGCCCCGATCCGGAAAGACCATGACCATCTTCAACCCGAACGATCCCACAACCCGACGCGGGATCGAGAAGGCTGCCGCCCTTCTCGAGCAGTCTCGCGCTCCCGTTGTCGTTGTTAACCGCATCGACCTGGCCGGCGCGGCAGCAGCCGTCACATTGGCCCGGCAGGCAGGCGCGGTGCTCGATCATGTCGCACCGACAGGTCTTGGCCCATCACAGGAGCAGGGCACGCTTGGAACCGTTCCTGGCGAGGCATTCCTGCGCGCGGACCTGGTGATCGTTGCCGGTCCGATTACCGACACGCTCGCTCACGACGCTGGTTTCGCCAGACTCACAGCGCCAAGTCCCACTCGGACGGTCGTCAACCTTGGCAGCGCCGAGACAACCGGAGGTCTTTTATCTTCAGCCGAAGAACTCCGGTTGGATGGCCTGGGGCTCGCGGAGCAGCTTGGGGTTCTCTACGCGCTGGCTCAAGGGCGGCCGGTCAGTCTCGATGACAGGCAGGCGGCCGAAGCCACGCGCTTCATCGAGCAGCGGATGAGCCAGGCGAAATATGGGGTTTTCGTTTTCGCACCAGACGCCATCGACGAGCACGCGCAATTCATGATGATGTCGCTTGCCAACGTGCTGTCGGTTGAAACGCGCTGGAGCATTCTGCCTCTTGGGCGGCCTGCCGGACAGGCCGAGCTCATTCGCATGTGCCAGGCCTTGACGGGTTTGCCGCCGCCTCTCTCCTTCGCGGGCACGCGACCGGTGCATGATCCGCTGCTTTACCGCGCTGTCGATGTCATCGGGCGCCGGGAAACCGATGCCATATTGTGGGTCTCGGCTTGTGAAGACGTTCCGCCTGACTGGATCGGCGGTGCCCCGCTGGCGGCCGTGACGGCGCGAGCGGATGCGATCCTGGCGGCCAGCGCACAAATCAGCATTGGCAAGCCCGGGATCGACTACCCGGCGCTTTCGGAGGGCGCGCTGACTGGCGTCGTCACCGCCAACGCGCAGACGTCCCCGGTCTCGAAAGCCAGCGCGGCACAGGTGATCGAAGCCATCGGTCAACAGTTCGCCGCATCTCAGAACGGAGCCGTCGCATGAGTCTCATGTGTATTGCCGGCGGCCGCATCGTTGATCCAGCCTCCGGCCGCGACGAGATCGGCGATGTCTGGATCCAGAATGGGCGCATCGTGGACGCGCCGGACGGTCACCCCCCCGCCGAGCGCATTGATGCATCCGGATGTGTTGTGATGGCCGGCGCCATTGACATTCACACGCACGTTGTCGGCGCCAATGTCGCGGCCGCACGCCTGCTGCTGCCGGAACGCTATAGCGAGATCGAAACGCCGCCGGAACACTGGACTGGCGCCCCGTTCGACCTGCAGACGACCGGCGCGCTCTACGCCCAAATGGGCTTTACCATGGTGGTCGAGCCAGCGGTCGCGCCGGTTGATGCCGCCGCGACACATGCGGAGCTGGAACTCATTCCCTATGTCGACCGGGCGGCGCTCAGCGTCGTGGGTAACGACGACGTCCTGCTCGGCATGCTGCGCGACAAGGCTTCCGAGGACGCAATCGCCGATTATGTCGGCTGGCTCATGACAACAAGCCGGGCGATCGGCGCCAAGACCATCAATCCCGGCGGCGTGGCGGCGCTGAAGGAGAACATCCGGTCGTTCGAGCTCGACGATACGATCCCGGAATACGGCGTCTCTTCACGGCAAATCTCGGCGGCAATGCGCAAGGCTCTGACGAAACTCGGCGTGCCGCATCCGCTCCATTTACACACGCACAACCTGGGCCTTCCAGGCAGCGTTGAGACGGCGGTGGCGACCATTGAAGCGGCCGAAGGGGAGCCGCTACACCTGGCGCACCTGCAATTCTACGCCTACGGGACAGAAGGTGGGTTTGGCATGTCTTCGGGGGCCGTGCGGCTGGCGGAACTGCTTTCCAAAAACAAGAACGTCACGGCCGACGTCGGGCAGGTTATGTTCGGTCCGACCTGCACCATCTCGTCGGATACGCTGACACAATTCAATGCCCGGCGTTGGGCGACACCCAAGAAGTGGGCCGTGCGTGACGGCGATGCGAATGGCGGCGGCATGGTTCCCTTCCACTACAAGGCGCGCAGCAAGATCGCAGCGCTGCAGTGGGCCATTGGCCTGGAGTTGTTCCTCGCCATCGACGATCCCAATCAAGTCTACATGACGACAGACCATCCCAACGGTGGACCCTTCACATCCTACCCTGACCTCATCGCTCAGCTGATGGACCGCTCGGTCCGGCAGGCGGTCATTGACCAGCTGCCCAAGGAGGCGCTTGAAGTGTCGGCACTTGGCAGCATGACCCGGGAATACTCGCTGCGTGATATCGCCGTCATGACACGGCAGGCGCCGGCCCGCTTGCTCGGTCTTGACGATCGGGGACACCTGAAGCCGGGCGCCGCAGCGGACGTTTCGGTCTACCGGGAGAACCCCGATATCGCGGCAATGTTCCGGAAGGCTCAGCACGTGACCAAGGATGGTGCGTTCATCGTCCGAGATGGACAGCTTGCCCCACCAAGCTACAGCCGCACTTTGTCAGTGGCGCCCGATTATGACAAAGCCATCGTGTCCCATGTCGGCGATGCCTACGACCGCCGTTGGGGCCTGCCGCCAGAGACCTTTAACGTCCCGGAGACACTAATGCGGAACTCTAGCCCGTTCGAGGTGGTCGCGTGTCGGAGCTGAATAACGTCGTGACGGACCGCGCTGCGATCACACGCAACGGAGTATCAATCGACGATACTTTCGCCGAGGCGTTCGGGATGAGTGCGTCGGGGGTCGTGATTACGGCGGACAGTCCAAAGTGGGCACGTCAGTCTGCCGTGACCATGACGGGATTCGGCACTTCGGTGATCGGTTGTGGTGCAGAATGCGGGATCGACTACGAGATCGCGGCGGACGCGACGCCGGACGGACGTCCCGGTGTCCGCGTGCTGGTTTTCGGGTTCGCACCCGAACTGGTGGAGGAGCAGCTTAAGAACCGTGTTGGCCAATGTGTTCTGACAAGCCCCGGGTCGGCCTGTTTTAATGGGCTCGACAGCAGCCGACGCATCAGCCTGTCGGGCGGTCCAAGGTTTTTCGGGGATGGCTGGCAGACAGCACGGAAGCTCGGCGACACACGCTATTGGCGCGTTCCCGTCATGGATGGCGAGTTCGTCATCGAGGATAAGGCGGGGGTGTCGACGGACGCGGTCGGCGGCGGCAACATTCTCGTCATCGGCAAGGACCGCATCGGTGTCCTGGAGACCTGCGAACTTGCCGTCGCGGCCATCTCCAACGTTCGCGACGTCATCACACCTTTCCCAGGCGGCATCGTTCGGTCGGGATCGAAGGTCGGCTCGAAGTATGGAGCGCCTGCCTCCACCAATGACGCGTTTTGCCCGACACTGCGGGGAGCGGTGAAATCCGAACTCTCGGCCGACGACAAGTGTGTCCTTGAAATCGTCATTGACGGGCTGACGGCAGAGGCTGTCGGAAATGCGATGCGGGCCGGCATTAAAGCCGTCCTCGATGTCGGACCTCAACGCGGCGTGACGCGCATAAGCGCCGGCAATTACGGCGGCAATCTCGGTCAGCATCACTACCATCTCAAGGACTACCTGCCATGAGCGCTTTGACGTTGAAGTTGCGCTGCGCGCCAGCGATGCGGCTGGACCTTTCGAGCCTTGTTCCGGGCCGTCTGGCCGGGATGTCGCGAGGAGAGATCGAACGGCTGGAGGTCGGCGGACGCCGGCACCCACTCAAAGTCGGCGATTGTTTCGAGGTGAGTGGCGAAGCTGGTGACAGCATTATCTTCGAAGGCGGCTCGGACCAGTTCGATTATGTTGGTGCCGCGCACGCCGGTGGCAACATCCTTGTCGATGGAGACGCCGGCGCCTATGCGGCGCGGCGGATGAAGGCGGGAGACCTCGAGATCCGAGGCAACGCAGGGGTTTGTCTGGCATCGAACATGCGCGGTGGGACCGTGAAGGTCGGCGGATCGGCCGGAGCCCACATCGGGCGACCGAAGCCTGGCGAAAAGGACGGAATGGCCGGCGGGGCGGTGATCGTTCAGGGCGATACGGATGACTATCCCGGCGAGCGGATGCGGCGCGGAATTCTGTTCGTCAGGGGCCGGCTCGGTAAGTTCGCTGGGGCCCGCATGATGGGCGGAACCATTTTCGCGGAGCAGGGGTTGTCGGCAGGCGCTGGTATCCAGATGCGGCGCGGAACGCTGATCGGCCCGCAGCTCGAAGCTCCTTTGGCGACATTCGTCGATTGCGGACGGCATGATCTGCTGATCTTGAAGATCATGGCCCGGTATTGGCTCAAGGCGCTTGGCGACGCCGCGCCGCCACCGCTGACCATACCGCCGCGACGGCTCATGGGGGACATGGCCAGCCTCGGCAAGGGTGAAATCCTTTTGAGCGGCGCCTGAACACGTCCATTTGGCGGGTTTGTCCGACCGGCGGCCATCCTCCCGCGATTTCGGACTTCACGGGAACCATGAGCCCTTCGGGCAGTATGATTAACCTTATGTTGTCGCGGTTTAGTTGAACATTGTTTTTCCTGCCAACGGCCTTAACATCGACATGCTCGAACAGTTCGGAAAAAATCCGTTGCCTTTGCTCTGCTGTCAGAGCGGGACAGGGCTAATCGTTCATCTATTAGACAATTGAGTTCGGAGCGAGCGTCTCTGCGTAGCAGATTAAGCGCTTGTACGCCGCTGAGTTTATTAAGCTGGTCGATAGCTGCGTCATTATTCGCTGCGGGGCTACAAATGAGATCCAGCCCTTGCCCGAACGCGGACTGAACACCGTTCGCGACGTGGGGCGGGCAGAGGCGCAAAGTGCAAGCATGCTGATGCAGTCCTGCAAAACTGCCATGACCACTGAACCATTATACGGCGCAAGCGGAGATTCGCCTACATTAGCAACAAGAAAATCAGCATCAGAACCTGCAATTCTGGACAGCAATTGCCTTAGGGCTTCCCCGAACTCCGCCGCCGGACAGAGCGTAGACCGCAGCCCAACATCTACAAAGTCGAAGATACAATCGGCACCGGAATCGCCGAGGCTAAGGATATCGCGGTAGCGAGCATCTCTTCTTAGCTTCGCGGCCGCATTTCACACCAAGAGCCGGAGGCAACTAGCTTGAACACTGAATGGCAGGAAGGGGTGAGATACCGCACCCAGGCTTTACAAGCCTTAGAAAGTAGCAGCCGACCGCCTCCCGAGACCTTACCCCGTTAGCGTCCAAATGGCTTGTCAAAGCCCAGGCCGAACGTCTCTTCCATTGGAGAGCATGGTATTTAAGTTGCACCGCAGCAATCGCGGCTCATTTTGTGAAAGCTTAAATAATGCGTTTACTGCAATTATTTGCGCCCAAGGCCGACATATGGGCAGCCTCCCGATCACCAGCTCAGCTTTGACCAGCACAGTGATTCGAAATATTTGATAGCGGACCTAGAAAACCGTGCCAGGCATCAACCGCACAGCGTTTCGGTAAACATCTCAGGCCCGCAACAAGACGCTCTTAGGATCCATCCGCTCAAGAGCCTATCGGCCGAAGCTGAGGGTTGCTAATGAACCTAGTCGCTAGCCGTCTCACTTTCACGTATAGCAACACTAACTCCTAGCATTTTTCACATCAATCGACCGACTCTCATCCACATAAACGAATACCGTTCAACCTCTCATTACCTTGTCGAGAAACAGTCCTTTAGAAGACATGTCATCTTAGGAGCTGGCTTCAAAGACGCTTCTGCTTGGCCAAGTATAGTCAGGGAGTCTGGTTGAGGGCGATTTCCGGTAGGCCTAGAGAAAAGAGCAATTGATTATCCACATTGCCCGTCGGCTTCATGCCAAAGCGCTCCTGAAACAAGCGAATTGCGCCTGAAGTTCGCGGCCCTATTATCCCGTCGATGGGACCCGGACTAATTGCCCTCTGTAACAATTGACGCTGGATGGCGCGAATAGAGGCAACATCGAGGTCCGGGACTGCAGCCATATCCAGTCTTGCGACATCCTGAGAAGTTTCGAGGTCTTGGCCATTCACTGTAGCAGTCGAAAGAATGACAACTGCCAAACTTAGGGTTAGTAAACTTCGTCTACTCATCCTAGCCTCGCATGGCTTCATTGCGAATATACCGGAATACACATTCATCAATTGCCGCTGCGCACCTCAATCGTAATGGGCTCAGACATGACTGGAGGGTCATGCGGCAAGTGGTCTGAATCTCCAAGAAGCAATTGGAGCGTATGCTTTCCTGGCGCTAGATTTAGAGTTGCTTCGGTTTGGCCAGCGCCAAAATGCAAATGTTGAAAATCATTCGGAATTGGTCGGTCTAGTGGAGGTATGTCCGTATCAACTAGCAGGTGGTGGTGCCCAGTATGCGGCTTGTCAATACCCGCAGGAGCGACACCCATACGAGTAAGTCCGAAGTGCACGGTGAAGGTTTTCTTGACAATTGCTCCATCTTTAAGACCGACAAAGTAAACTTCGGCGCCCTTGGGGG
>JARFQY010000070.1 GCA_029287535.1 Filomicrobium sp. | reverse complement strand
CGGGGACTATCGACGATATCGTGTCTTTCGCCCTGCGTTAGCCATCTCGCCCGGTTCGACACCACCCGTCGTTCAGAGCATTTCTTTTGAACACTGTACAGTTCGACCGTGCTCCCGTGGTGAGGCCAATCGGAGAGTTGTCCTTGCCGTCGGGCAGGCATGGCTTCGAGGAATTATCCGGAGTTCTCGTTCAGCTTAAGCCAGGCGCTGCGGCCGAGAGCTGCCCTGCCCCCCCGCCCCTCTTGGTTCCATCGCATGTTGGGGGCGGACAAATGCGGCTTTAACGGGAAATCTCATGGTGTCCCTTTAGATCGGCTGGCTCCGGAGAACGCGGCCCCTTAACTCCCGAGGCGGTGACATCGCCAGCCGTACAAATCAGTTGCCCTTTGCCACGATGGTGGCACCGCGAGCTTGATCGTGCCACGACCAGTCTGGTTTGTGCGCCTCGCGCTCTTGAAGTTGCATTGCCGCCTTGAAGCGATCGCCGTAGGCAGCAATGTCGGGGCCTTTCCACTCGGACGCCTTGAAAGAGATAACCGGATCAGAGTCAGGTTTTTGGACTTCATCCTCGGCACTCACGACGCTACTTATCGAAGCGCCGGCAATGACGGCTATTCCGAACACCATCGCTCTGAGGAGTGAATTCGGGGCGTCCTTCGCGGGGCTACGCTGCGGCCCTGAGACTTGGCAGCGTTCAGGTTGATTGACCTTGCGATCGAGGGGGACGTGGGGGTTCATGGTTCTTCTCCGTCGCAGTAATTGGTTCGATCAGTGACCCGATGCGACGAAACGCTAGCCAACCTCGCCCCAGTAGTTATGATGATAGTCTGGATCTTTTCTTGTTTTTTTATTGTTTATATAAATCAAAGGCTTGGATGTTGCGCTCGTCTGCGTAACCCTACTTAGAGCGCGGAGATGGCTGAGGAGCACGCGCCAAGACGCTTGGATCACGACGTACCGTTCCGGCTCGGTGACTGCGATGTCGATCCGATGACTGGAGAGGTTCGACGCGGCCAGCAACTCGTCAAACTTCAACCCCAGGCCGTCGAGGTCCTGCTCTATCTCGCAAGGCGACCCGGCGTTGTCATTCCGCGCAATGAGATCGAAGATGCGGTCTGGGCTGACAGAACTGTCGGGTACGACGCGCTGACCGGGACCATGTTCAAGTTGCGGAAGGCTCTTGGCGACGATCCCCGGGCTCCGAAGGTCATCGAAACAATCTCGAAGCGCGGTTATCGCCTCCTTTTGTCCCCGGAGGCTCTCGCCACACCAGATCCGCCGCAGCGCAGCACGCGTCGGCCACCGCCAATTGCAACGGCGACTGCGCCATCCCTCATGCATCGCCACGTGATCGCTATCGCGGCTGCGCTCATGGCCATAATCATCTTGCTGGCAAACTGGCTTTGGGTCGCCGAAAGGCATGTAACCACCACGCGAACGACGCTCGAGACGCAAGCTCTCGTCGTCCTACCGTTCGACGATCTCGGCAGTTCCGACAGCAACGGCTATCTCGCCAACGGGTTGACGGAGGATCTCACGACAGCACTCGCTAAGACGCCGGGGCTGGTCGTGATCGCGCGTGACTCGGCTGCGATCTACAAAGGCCAGCAGGTCTCACTGGATGAAATAGCGCGTCGCCTGAACGTCGATTTCGTTCTACGCGGCAGCGTACGCCATCAGGGGGACCGAGTTCGAATCAACGCTCAATTGGTCAAGGTTCCCAACGGCCGGCACATCTGGGCAGAACAGATCGACGGTCGGGTGAGTGATGTCTTCGACCTGCAGGCTGATATTCTGCACGAGTTGATTGCGGCTCTGTCCGGCCAGCCGGAGGCGGCGGCCCGTCAGAAAGACTTGATCATTCATACCAGCAGCCCACAGGCCTATCGTGCTTTCCAACTGGGCCGCCAACACTTTTATCTTTACATCAATCGACGCGAGAACGCATACGCGCGGCAACTGTTCAAGCAAGCGCTGGACTATGACCCCGGCTTCGTGATGGCTCGAGCGATGTTGGCTTGGACGCACCTTTATGATGCCACCAACGGTTGGGCGGCAAGCCGCGAGGCATCGTTGAGCCTCGCCTACGAAGGCGCCGTCAACGCGATCGCTCAAGACCCGAAACTGCCGCTATCCTATTTCATAACCGGACTGGTGCACCGTGAGCGTGGCGACTACGTCAAGGCCCTGGTCGAGGCCGAGAAGGCGCTTTCCTACGATCCGAACTACGCCAACGCGCACGTTCTGCTTGCGACCCTCCTTTACTACGCGGGCCGACCGGAGGAGAGCGTTGAACGGCTCAAGAAGGCAATGCGCCTGAACCCGCACCATCCCTTCAACTACAGCTTCCATCTAGGCCAAGCGTATTTCACCCTCCGACGCTACGATGATGCGATTGCAGCGCTGCAAAAAGGGGTGTCTAGCAATCCCGCTTCAGAGCGGCTCCATATCTGGCTCGCGGCATCATATGCGAAGGCAGGAAAACTGGATGACGCAGAATGGGAGGCCGAACAGGTTCGGGTTCTCAACCCCGACTTCTCTCTCGCCACAATCGCCAAGTCGTATCCGTTCAAGAGCGAAGCGGACCGAGATCACTTGGTCGAGGCTCTGCGGAAAGCCGGCCTCAGT
>JARFQY010000006.1 GCA_029287535.1 Filomicrobium sp. | reverse complement strand
AGTCCATGGGAGGGACCCGCGCGCGCGACGCTGCGGCCCTTGAGTGAGCCGAGCAGCGTCGCGCGTGTGGGAGGGGCCTGTGGGCCCACGGGGGCAAGCGGGAGATTGGGCTCAGTCAGCCTTGTTGTTCTGCTGGGACCGGCTTTGCTTCAGGCGATAGCTATCACCATTCATCTCCAGGATGGTGACATGGTGGGTAAGCCGGTCGAGCAGAGCACCGGTCAGGCGCTCCGAACCAAAGACCTCTGTCCATTCGTCGAAAGGCAGGTTGCTGGTGATCAGGGTGGCGCCGCGCTCGTAGCGTTGCGAGATCAGTTCGAACAATAACTCGGCGCCGGTTTTGCTCAACGGCACAAAGCCAAGCTCATCAATGATCAGGAGTTTGTGGTTGGTCAGTTGCTTCTGCAGTCGCAGAAGGCGGCGCTCGTCCCGGGCTTCCATCAACTCATGGACCAAGGCCGCCGCGGTGATGAAGCCGACGGAGAGGCCTTTCTGACAGGCGGCCAATCCCAGGCCGAGGGCAATATGGGTCTTGCCGGTACCGGACGGGCCGAGTTCGATCACGTTCTCCCGGCGGTCAATCCATTCGCAGCGTGCCAGTTCCAGAACCTGCATCTTGTTGAGGCTGGGGATTGCCTTGAAGTCGAAGCTGTCGAGACTTTTGACGGCGGGGAACTTTGCCGCCTTGATGCGCCGCTCAATCATACGGCGCTCGCGATCAATCAGCTCCAATTCGACCAGTCGAGCCAGGAACTGGACATGGTCCAGCCCCTCAGAGGCGCACTGGCTGGCCAGCTTGGCGTATTCCCGCAGGACCGTCGGCAACTTCAGTGTCTTGAGATGGTGCTGCAGGAGCAGTTCAGGGGCCTCGCTCATGCCGCCCCTCCAGTCATCAGGCACAGGTAGCTAGCCGCCGACGTCTGGTTGACGTGTGCTCGCGGCAGATAGGGATAGACGTCGAGGTCGAGACGGGGCGGACGCTTCTCGACCCGGCACAACACGAGATGCTTGATGGCATCGAAGCCAATCGCGCCCATGCGCAACGCGGTCTTGACCGCCCCCTGGACCTCATCAAGGTCGAAGGTCTCCATCAGCCGCAAAACCTGGACATACTCGCGCCGGCCGGCCTTGAGCAGTCGGGCCTCCATCAACCGGCGCAGGGTCTGGAACTCGAGCGGCAGTTCCCAATTTGCCAAGGGTGCTGCCTGTTCCAAGGCGTTGATCTTCTTCTCGATCAGCGGAAGGTAATGCATGGGATCGAAGATCATGTCCTCGCGCCCATAGCAACGCGGATGCCGGGCGATAATCTCGCCGCCGCAGCCAATCACGACCTGATCGACATAGCCGCGGATCCAGACCTCCCGATGGCCATAGGCGACGGGTACCGAATAATCGTTGGTTTTGTACCGCACAAGCGATACCGAACTCACGCGCCCGGTCGTCTGATCACACGCTTCGAAGGGGGCGGGCGGCAGGTCTGCCATGGCCGCCAGATCACGCTGCAACCGTTGCCCGATGGTCTCCGTATGACCACGCAGAATAGCCGATTGGCGCTTGCGGCATTGCTCTTCCAGCCAAGCGTTGAACGCTTCCCATGTCGCAAACCGGGGCATCGGCACCATGAAGTTGCGCCGGGCATACCCGACCAGCCCCTCGACACTGCCTTTGTCGTTCCCCTTGCCGGGCCGGCCGTAGCTGTCCTGGATCACGTAGTGAGACAGCAACCCGCTGAACAGCCGAGCTCGCTTGCGCGTGCCGTCCGACAGTATCTGTGCGACCAGGCAGCGATCATTGTCATACAGTACCGACTGAGGCACTCGGCCAAAGAAGGCAAACGCATGCACATGGCCGTCCATCCATGCCTCTGCCGTTGCCGCCGGGTAGGCCCGCACATAACAGGCATCGCTATGCGGTAGATCGAAGGCGAAGAAATGCGCCTTCTGTTCGACGCCACCAATGAAAACCAGCGCCTCACCAAAGTCCGCCTGCCCATGACCCGGCGCATGGTGCAGCGGCACAAACATCTCGCGGCTGCGCCGCTGATGCTCCCGCATATAGGTCTTCACGATGGTGTAACCGCCTGAAAACCCGTGCTCATCGCGAAGCCGTTCGAAAACACGCTTGGCTGTGTGACGTTGCTTCCTGGGACTACCGACATCATCGCGAAGCCACTGATCGATGATGTCTGTGAACCCGTCCAGCTTTGGCCGCTTGACCGGCGCCGCTCGGCGGTAGCCGGGCGGTACCGAGTAGACGATCATTTTATCAACGCTGTCACGGGAGATCCCAAACGTCCGGGCTATCGCCCGCTTGCTCAGGCCTTGCTGGAAATACGCCCGACGCACCTTCAGATACAGTTCCACGGTGAAAATACTCCCACCCTCCCTGTCGCCAGAAAGGGTCAAAGTGGACGACTTTTACGCCGCCCGCAGCGGGGCTATCCCGCCGCTACCGTGGCAGACTTTTCCACCGCCGATTACATTTGCATAAGAAACGTCATTAAAATGGTTTGAATATTGGCGCACTTAATAGTATCATTAACCATATATTAAATGGAGCTGAATCATGAAAAAGTTTGTGATGGCAATCGCTGTGATCGGTGCAATGGCTGGTGCTAGCGTTGCGCTGGCGCAAGCAACCTGCAATCCGCAGGTTCAGCAGTGCCGCTGATCTAGGCAATAGCCTCTAAGGTCATGTCATGAACGGCTACGTTGCACGTGCTGTCGGGGCCGCTATCATAACGTTCTTCTCTTACGAACGCTTCGGTAGGGTCACCAACCAAAACTACCGGCAGCTCGAACGTGTGCTTGGCCTGTTGTCGCCCAGCAAGTTGCGCGCAGGGCGGGCCGCGTTGCGCGCCTATCTGTTTTACACCGGCGCCTTACTCATGAT
>JARFQY010000050.1 GCA_029287535.1 Filomicrobium sp. | reverse complement strand
GTTGAAGCCTCGCCGGGTCGGTTTCTGAAAATGCGCTATTCATGGCGCCGGCGAGAGCTTCGCGGTCAACATCGCTGGAGAGCGCTCTCAAATTGACTCGATCGCCTTCGGGCCAGAGTTCGTTCGTCGCGCGTGACGGTTGGGGGAACGCGGTTACGGACGGCCTCTTGGTCTGCAGGGAAGCCGGCGTTTCATCAAGGGCCAGCACGCAGCCCAGCCCCGATCGAAAGACGGCGACGCGGGGCCAAAGCCCCATGGCGGAGACCGAAACGGTCTTGGCAGTCCGGTCGATCTCGGCCTTGAAGTAGCTCAGGAGTTCATACCCATCCACGAAAAGGTCTTCGTTGAGAACGTCTTCTGGTGCGCGCCCAGAAACAAAAACGCTTGAGCAAAGGACTTTTGCCTTGTAGTTCACGCCGATCATGATCATCGGCCGGAACTGCCACACCGCCAGCCCCACCAAGATCATTAATCCAGCAACCCCGCCAGCAGCGTAAGCGGCTCTTGTCAATCGCTTCTCCCAAGCTCAGTTGGGCAATTAATGACAGCCAGAATCAGTCTAATTGACTCCGACATCACCAGGGCATCGTGAATAATAAATGGTCGGTTCGTCGACCTACTTGCCTCTCATTGCAGCAGTGCCTTTCCGTACTGAGCACCACCGCAATCTGCCTCGTTCTTGAGATAAAGCGAATAGATGAACCCAGTACTGGCAAAGATTGACTACGACGCTTTGTGTTGGCCTTTGGCCCGGCTCGCACCGCCGGGCCTGAAGACTACCCGGAGCGGCAGACCTTCCTTGGGCACAAGAACAACGCGGGAAATGGGCGTTGGCACGAAGTCTCGAGACGCAAGCTCAAAGCGGACATCGCGGATGAGCGTTGCCAGAATAACGGTCGCCTCAACCATGGCAAAGGCCATTCCACTGCAGATGCGAGGGCCAGCCCCAAAGGGAAGGAACTGGCAGCTTTTGAACCCACGCTCGCGCTCCGGGGCAAACCTCTCGGGATCGAACCGATGGGCGTCATCCCACACGCCATGATGCCGATGGAGTGAGTAAATCGGGATGTTGACGATTGTGCCCGCTGGAATCCTCTGGCCCACAAGCTCGGCATCTTCCAGCGCCAAACGGGAGAGGCCGGGCACCGGCGGAAACAAGCGCATCGTTTCCTTGATCACCTTTGGGATGAGCGAGAAGCGATCGATGTCCTGCCGCGTTATAGGCCCCGGTCCGACAACGGCTGCCACCTCGGCATATAATTCCTCCTGCAGTTCGGGAAGCGAGGCGAGGACGTAGAGGGTCCACGTTAACGCCATGGCTGTCGTGTGATGGCCGGCCAGCAAGAACGTCAGGATATTGTCAATCAATTGATCGCGCGACATCCCACGGCCCGTTTCGGGATGTCGGGCTTGACGCAAGCGGGTGAGCAAATCGTCCGTTGGATCCGAAGCTTCACTGCGTTCCAGCATCTTCGCAACGATTGCTCTCAGGCGAGCGTCCCGCTGGTTCATCGTTTTGCGACCAGGCCGTGGCACGTACTGTGGGATCCTGAGTAGCCCGTAGGCTAACGCCCACGGAAAGGCGCGGCTGTAGGCCGGCGAGGACTCTTCTGTCGTGCGGGTGACATCTTCACTCCCGCTGATCAGGACCGTTCGGGCAATCACCTCGTACGTGGTACGGACCATGTCACCAGCGGCCGGGACGACACCATCGGGATCGTTGCGCCACTGCGCGAGGGTGTGTCGAGCAGCCTGCTCCATGACCGGCACGTAGTTCAGGACATCGGCCTGGCGGAACAGTGGGTTCGTTGTTTGTCGTTGCCATTTCCAATCTGCGCCCTCGGCCAGCAAAATCCCGTTTCCGAGCAAGCGTCCGAGAAGATAGCGCTGAATGTCAGGCTTCCGGTCGAACTGCTTGCGTTGCTCGACGAGCACACCGCGCACGGCCTCGGGGCTGCAGGCGTATGCCAACCGCGCAGGCCACCGACGATAGAGAACGTCCTTCTCGTAGGCCTCAGCGGGGACTGAAAGGAGCGGGTCCTTGATGATCAGCCTCAAGAATTCGAGCGCGCCGGGTGTGCGCGACGGCGGTAACACTCTGGAAGGGTAGAAGTCCGTACTGCGCGCGGGGCCCTTACGGGTGTCTCTTGCTCGTGCAGCAAGCTCGGTCATAGGGCGACTCCCTTGGGCCAGTCATCTAGATTGAAAACCCTATTTTAGAGGTTGACCGGATCAGGGCAATCGGGAAGCCGAAACCGCCTACTACACCAGCCTGGAGGAGCTGAGGATCGCCGCTTGACTCAAACGTAACTGCCTCCGGTGTTTCCGGGGTGGTTCAGTACCTAGCACAGATGCCAAGGTCCTCGACTTGATCATTGTCTACCGCCAAGGGCCAATTCCAATTCCGGCAGGCTGGCGACTAGACCTGACGTTTGTGCCTGTTCCTTGAGCACCCCAAGTTCAACAATCGTGGCTTCGGTCGCATCGCCTTGGTTGGCTTGGACCAGCGCACGCGCCCGTCTAATCATAAAGTTGGACCACTCCAAGGGTTGTGACGCTGTGAACTGCTCCAGCCGCTGTGCGTAGCGTTCTGCCGATTGCCAGTCACGCCTGGTGATCGCGTCATCTATCGCAATATCTGCGAACCAGAGCTGGTTATGTCCAACACATCCGCTGTCCAAAATGGATTCGGCTTCCGCCAAGAGGCGTTGTCGTTCTTCGCTATTGTCCGATAGCGCTGCGCATGTTGCGAGTACAGTAGGGCCTATGAAAGTCATCCCGACTTGGCGTACAGCTTCAAGCGCTTCGTTCGCACAATCGCGGGCCAATTCTGGATTGCCTCTTCTGTAGTGGATCATGGCTAATTGGCGAAGGTCCTGAGCCTGAAAATTGGCCGAGCTCATCGACTTCGCCAATTCAATTGCGCTTCCAAGGTAGTCTTCAGACAACTCTAATTCGCCAAGGTAGTAATACATTAGGCCAGCTAGCTTTTTGCCAAACATCAAAGATCGATTATTTCTCACCTCGCTTGCCATCGCTTCCGACGCCAACGCGTCTTCCAGCGCCTGCCGGAACTCCATTAAGTGAAGCCGCGACCACCCAATCATGTGCAGGTTTGCCACTTCCAGCTGCCCAAGGCCGTGTTGTTGACAA
>JARFQY010000036.1 GCA_029287535.1 Filomicrobium sp. | reverse complement strand
CAGCAGGAATAAGGATCTATGAGGCGAGGGCACAACTTGGAATCATCATCGGCGACGCTTACCCTCAAAGCCAACAAGTCGGAGCTGGCTTCAAGCAGGAGCGCGTTTCTGACAACGTCGGGGTCTTGAGGGACATCTCCCGCTTTATTGATATCGACCCAAGTTTCAGACGCTGGGACGTCGGTTTTGACGCCGGATGGGAAATCGATATCTGGGGGAAATTCCGAAGAGGAATTGAAGCAGCCGACGCCAACCTCATTGCCAAGATCGCGACTTATGATGACGTCCTGGTCACGCTAACCGGCGACGTGGCAAAGGCCTATGTCGCCATCAGAGAGTTGCAGGAAGAATTGGCAATTACGCGCGAAAACATTTCGCTCCAGACCCAAAGCCTTGGCATCACCAAACTTCGTCTTAAGGACGGCGTGACCACCGAACTCGACGTGCAGGAAGCGACAATCCTCCTGAACAACACGAAGTCCTTGCTGCCCAAGCTGGAGTCCGACCTGGCGCAGGCCAAGAATGCGCTGAGCTTACTGCTCGGCCTTCCACCAATTGACATCGACCCGCTGCTCAGGCCGAGCAGAGGCGTACCGCGCCCACCCTTGGACGTTGCAGTCGGTATACCTGCCCAGCTACTCACGCGCCGCCCAGACATTCGCGCCGCCGAACTCAGAGCACAATCAAGAGCGGCACAGATTGGTGTTGCAAAGGCTGATCTCTATCCAGCCTTCACCGTCTCAGGTGCAATCGGCTTGAAATCAAGTGACCTGGTTGATCTGTTCCAACGCCGAAGCATCACCGGTGTCATCAATCCGGCTGTCAGCTGGGACATCCTCAACTACGGCCGGATCCGCAATAATGTCCGGGTACAGGACGCCAAGTACCAAGAAGCGATCACCGACTTCGAGCAAAAGGTTCTATCGGCCTACAAGGAGGTCGAGGACGCGTTGGTTGGATTTGCCAAAGCAAAAGAGCAAGCACTCTACCTGAGGAGAAGCGTCGCCGCGTCCCGGCGTGCCGTGAAGATCGCCACGGCTCAGTATCGTGATGGAACGGCCGACTATACGAGGGTCCTCAACTCGCAACAGGCGCTGCTGCAGAGCCAGGCACAATTGATCACCGTCAGAGCCGATATCGTGAACAACCTCGTTGCGGCATACAAAGCACTGGGTGGGGGTTGGCTGCCGGCGAACTTCAACGGCTTCATACCCGACAGCGTCAAAGAGGAAATGAGTGCCAGAACCAATTGGGGACGGCTACTTGATCCATCAGCGATTACGCCTGAAGAACGCGACCTCTCTCAGCCACCATCACCACTGCCTCGTTTGGAAAAACGCCTTCCCGACGTGTGATCTCCGAGCACCCGTACCTGCGCCTGCACACGCTACGCGGATCGACCTTGAGAAACTTGGCGGCAGACTCTACGGCAAGGACTTCGCCGACTGGTTCTCAAAACAAGGCAGAAGTTTGGATTTCTTGTTTCGTTTGGCCAAGGAGACCGGCGTGGTGCTGCTGCCCGGAAAAGGCTTTGAGGTGCTTGATGCATCCGCGCGCGTGTCTTTAGCCAACTTGACCGAAGCGGAGTACAAGTCAATTGGTGCTTACACCCGCCAGATCCTCGAGGAATATCATCACGACTTCCAGGCAAGCCGCTCCCCTTAGTATTGAACGCTGAGCACAACGTTGCCATGACGAAAGAGGTCAAGCACCGCCTGCCATAACCACTCGTGCCTTGAGACCATCGGAAACCATGGTCCGATCAAGTCGCGGTGGCACTCGCGTTGCGCGCGGCGCACCCAGATAGTAGTCTGACTTCACCCAGACTTACTGCTTGATCCACTGTTGCCGCGGACGGCAGTGATCGCTCACTTCGGCCCAAAGAACGCAATGTTCTGCAGGTTCTTCCAAGGAGATAGTTAATGCTTGCCCTTTTGTTTGCACTCTTGGCAGGAGCCACTGTGCTCGCATGGAAGGACCGCCCGTACATGGCTTATGCCGTTTTCGCCACAACGCTCGCACTCAGTATCTATTGGCTGAAATTCCACTCAACCACACAGCTCACAGTCGTTCTTTGAGGCAAGCCGATGATTATGACACCACACGGTTCGCGGACGCTCAATGCCGTAGCTCTTCTGGTCGTCTGCGGCGTTCT
Organism: Filomicrobium sp.; assembly: GCA_029287535.1. GTDB lineage: Bacteria > Pseudomonadota > Alphaproteobacteria > Rhizobiales > Hyphomicrobiaceae > Filomicrobium. The sequence goes on along the minus strand of JARFQY010000036.1, from coordinate 8,851 downwards.
CATCGCAGCGTTCATTGCCCAGTTCGTTCTTGGCGAACTGCCCTGCCCGCTCTGTAACTTGCAGCGGGTTGGATTGGCCATGGTCGGATTCGGGCTCTGTCTCAATCTGTTGTACGGCTCGAAGCCTCACCACTACGGGATCATGCTGATCGGCGGGCTGTTTGGGGGCTCGGTCTCGATCCGGCAGATACTGCTGCACATTGTGCCAGGAACAGGCGCCTACGGCTCGCCCTTTCTCGGACTCCATTATTACACGTGGGCCGGTATATGCTTTTTCCTCGTCATTGTCGGAACGGCCATAATGCTGCTCTTCGAGGGACAGTTCACGCAGCTAAGAGACAAACCGAATGATAATAAGTTCGGAAACCACAAACTCGCGGTGTTCGCATTTTGCCTGATGCTCGCCCTCACTGCCGGCAATGCCGTATCAGCGCTGCTCGAGTGCGGACCAACCGTTTGCGATGACCCGCCAAAAGACTACAAACTTCTCAGGGAACTGGATGCCGGCGGTTAGTAGGATCAGGCGCTGCGTTTGAACAAATGCAGCGCTTGAATGCCTGAACTTCAAACGCCGAAGCGCGTTGAAAACAGACAGCTGACCACGGCGTGAGTAGAGCCAGGCGGAGCGCTCACGCCTTTCCCTTCACCGGCTTTGGGTCCAGGGCTTGAACATCGTCCTGACGCCACAAGGTGAAGATGAAGAAGAGCGCGATCGCGTACGCCGCGATGCCGACAAGAAACGGGTATCTTGGATCAAGTGCCATCAAAGCACCGCCCACCAGTGAGATCATTCCCGTGCCCAGCGTGAACAGCGCAATCGCAACGCCCATCACCCAGCCTTGCTCCTGCTCCCCGGCACTCGCCGCAAACAGGGCGAGCATCGTCGGATAGGCGACACCAAAACCTATGATGATGGGCACCAACAGGACGTAGACGAGATCGGGGTTGCTGTTCAGTGTGAAGACCGCAAGCGAGACCATCATCAAAGCCACCGCGGCCCCGGTTGTGGGAACCTTGCGATAGCGAGCGGTTAGCCGGCTGGCGAGGAAGCCACTGGTGAACGCCATGACCAGACCGAACACGATCATCAGGACGCTGTTGTCGAATGTCGAAAAATCAAAGACCGTAATCGTGTAATCATTCACATAGACAAAAAAGGCATTGAGCCCAAGCTCGGCAAAGAACCACACCACCGCGACCTTGATGATGGTTGGCCGGCCACGGACCCGTAACAGGTTGACGAAGACCTCGCTGACGCCGAAATCGATCTTCCGCCGCTCCTTGCGGGTATCGGAATAAAAGAACTGAACCATCATCAACGTGATGAACACAAGCAGTGCCGCAACCCAGAACGGCAAAGCCAAAGACGCATAGTCTCCAATGATCGCCTTGTCGCTCAGAATTCCGGCGATCAGCGGACCCGCGACAAGACCAAGCGCCAGCGCGGCGACCACACGCCCCATATTGCGCGTGCGCTCTTCGTCATTGTGGCTGAGGTCAACAAGCGCAGCCTGCGCGATCGGCTGGTTTCCGGCGGTAAAGCCAGAGATAGCGCGACCGACCAGCAGCAGGTAATAGTTCGACATTTCGATCGCGACGATGGTCAGCATGTATCCGGCCAGCGCGCCAATCAGACAGATCACCATCCCATTCTTGCGACCGATATAGTCGGAGAGTTTCGAGATATAGGCGGCCCCAAAGAACCAGAAGACGTAAAACGTCGCCATCAAGACCCCGTAATAGACCTCTCGCGTTCCATGCCCCATGCTGGCCGGCAGAAAGGTGCTGTTGGGATCGATAAGAAGGGTGTTGATGATGGGAAGGATGAGCCCCTGCCCCATGACGTCCACAAACACGACGAGCATGAGAGAAAGGCGCAAGAGCTGCATTGATCTACCTTCCAACTATCTGCAGCGGCTCGGCGGCTGCTTCAGCGTCGTGCGTGGGTACTCAATAAATCGGGGACACGAAGTCCTCGCGTCCCCGGATACTCGCCTATTCGAAATAGTTCCTGCCGATGAGTTCGTTACGGCGCCTCACAACACCATCGACGCCACCGCCCGACGTGCGCTGGAAAGGCTCAGCTTTCCCCCCGCTTATACTCATCTGGGTTCGCAAGAAATGGATCAGGCTGCCAGTCGTGTAGCGGAACATCCTTGTCACCCCAGGTCCGCTTGATGTCATGAGCATGGACATCCTGCCCGCCGGACTCGCCAAGCATTTTTGTTGCCTTGCTCTCTTCATCAGCATCGCCGACCCTCACCCAGAGCAGGATGCCACCAGCCTTTAAATTGTCATCTATCGTCTTGGCATGGTGATCGCCGAGCGCCTTGGCAATGACGCCGCCGACGCCCCCGCCGACAAGACCGCCAGCGGTGGCCGCAGCAATCACAAGCGCCAATGCGCCACCGGAAGCAGCAACAGCAAGAGCACCACCGGCTCCACCGATGTACATCGGCAGACCGATCAACGCGGCTTGTGCCTCCGACACGTCCTCGTCCCGCACAAAGTAGGCCTCGGGAACCTTGGCATCGTCCTCGATTTCTTTGACCTGCTTGAATTGATGGCCAAGTTTGTCGGCAATAACGTCGTGGCTTGCCATCACACTGATGTTCTGGCGCGCGACACCGGACGACGCGAGCTTGTCAATTGCCGCTTCGAGTTTATCGGCGTCATGAAAAACTGCTACCACTTCGCGAACCGAATATTCCGTCTCTTGATCGTTTGACATTTCCAATCCCTGCCTAAGTGACTTGCTTATGATTGCCTCGTCTTGAAACCGCTACTCTCCAAGGATCTGATAGACCTGAGATGAAAACCGGTCCATGCGCGCCTGTTTTTCACTCTCTCCCAGACCATCATCAGCTGCGACAAGCGGACAATAGGCAGTCAGCATGTAGTTGACGATATCGGCGCTGCCCGCACCTGGATACTTCTTTTTGAGATCACCGACGATAACCCGGATGGCGTTTTCACGCTCGGGGCTCTTCAGTGCATTAGTGGTGCTCGCCAGCTGCTCTGGCGTTTCCTGCAGCGCTGCATTCGTTGTTGCCGCGTGGGTCTCGGGACAAACGAACTGTGAGGCTGCTTGCGCCGGCTGGCTGAACCCCGACTGCGCGGCCGCAAAGCCCATCAGGCCAAACATGACCGCACTCAGTTGTAGATAGTTTTTCTTCAAGGGTCGCGCTCCATCAAAAAGAGATTAGCGGTTCAATTGCCGTTCATTTGTCTTGCACTTCGCGCAGCGTGGCGGCGCGACCGGGACTTCTGGAGGCCCACCGGTGCATAAGAACCGGCGGCAGCGGCTCTGCCTTACGTGCTGTATTTCGGGCCTTTCGATCCATAACGTCAAATGCGTATACCCAAGGTACGGTGCGCACGTCCGACCCGGCTGTCAAGAGGTGATCCAAGCCGTCGCGTCTTCGAGATCGGCCAGGTCAAACACCATCACCTCTGTCGGCATCAGATGGCCGAACATCTTCACACTATGACGGATCCACTCGATGTCGGTCACGACCGCCAACTTCGAGAAAGTTGTCAAATGTGTCAGCCCGAAGCGCGTGTCGTCCCACATCGCGCCCGCCGAAAATCCATCGAAATCCTGGCCAATAACGTACAGCATTTTCAGCTTGTCGAATTTGGCCGATCTCGCTTCAACCAACGGAATCAGCGTTTTTCTATAGTCCTGCGCCGTCACGATCCCCTCAGCCCTGATACCGATGACATCTTCCGGCAGGAAGTCCATCACCTCGAGTTTGCCAGGATGGTCATCATCGGCTCTTGCCCAGGCGATGGCATCTTCAAGCCCTGTCAATGGAAAGCGCCTGACTTTGGCGCCAACAAACTGGTCAACCAGACCGCGCGCGAGCCACAACAACTCGCTGTCACTTACGATCGCAACCTTCTTGATGAGCTTTTGATGATCCTCCACGAACCGAATGTGGGAGGCCAGAGCATGGAAGTTCTTCCAATGCGGTACTTCAGGCGCATGAATGACGATATTCGGAACCTTGCCATAAGTACTGATGTAGACGTCCACCCTTGAGTTCAAGGTCGCGATATCGTCCGCGGTGATCTCCGCCTCGGGTGTCACGACAATGATGTTATCGTCTTGCCTGCTTTCAATCTTCATCAACCACTCTCCAACGACGCGTTCTCAACTCGCTAAGTCTTGCCAACCACGATGGTTGATATCCAACCTGCCTGCGGGCGGACGCCCATGTCGTTGCCGCGACTGCGGCGTTCGTTATGTCAACCAAGCCTTTGCTAACTTTACGACGTGTCAGTCGCTTCACAATCACATAAAGCCCCCGGCGGACATAACCGCCCAGAACGTTGGTAAGTCCCTACGGTCTCGCAGGCAACAATGCTGACGCATCGCGGCGACAAACAAACCCCGAGACCGGCGCACATACTCAATGGCACAAAAAATCACTGCTTAAGAACCGGCGATCAACCGTGTGGCGGTGCGCTATCGCAAGGCTCGTAACCGCAGCATCGCCGCCACGCCGAATGCGGGACCGAGCGCCAGTCCCGCGAACACCACCGGCCATCCGAACGTCAGCGCGAGCACCGGCGTCACTTGCACTGTCGCAAACGTGAGTGCGAACCCTAATGCCGTCTGTAGGGTCAGCAAGCTGCCAGCCTGTTCAGGCGGGGAAGCATCCGCGACAAGCGCGGAAAACTGCGCGGAATCCGGAACGATTGCGAGGCCCCAAACCACGACAACCAAGAATGTCAACCATGCGGGCCCACCAAACGTGATGGCAGCGGCCAAGGCTGATGTGCCGCTCACCACCATCGCGATGATCGCCACGTTCGCTTTGCCGACGCGATCGGCTGCCAACCCTGCTAAAACGCACGCGAGACCACCCCCTCCGATCGCCACGAATGCCGTCAGCTTGGATAACGTTTCTGAATCCGCCGGAGACAGCGTGTACCGGTATGAGACCGCGGTCGCTGCCGCAATCCAGGCCCACATTGCATAGAGCTCCCACATGTGCCCGAGATATCCAGCGTAGGCGAGCCGCACTTTCCGGTTGGTCCACGCCGTCCCCATTGCACGCCAGTCGAAAGAAGACGCGGTCACATGATGCGGTCCGATAGAGACCGCTAGGCACAGAACACCAGCTGCCGCGGCGGCGACAGATGCAGCAGCCACGGTCAACTGCCAATCCGCTCCTCCCATCAGCGAGATCAAGTGCGGCGAAGCCGAGCCGAGAGTGAGAGCACCTACGAGCGCGCCCACGAGCAACCCCCGGTCGTCTTGACCCCAGCCCACCGCGATCTTCATACCGACCGGGTAAACACCCGCCAGCAAGGCACCGGTCATAAAGCGTGCCGCAATGGCAAGCACGCCTCCCGGCTCCACGAACAGCAATGAGGCATTGGCCAGCGCAGCAGCAATCGCCGAGACAGCAAACACGATCCTGGGGTCATAACGATCCGCCAACCCCAGAGCTGCTGACACAAGCGCGCCCATGACGAACCCCGCCTGCACACCACTGGACAGCGCCGCCTGCTGGAAGGTCGTCAACGGCGTCTCTCTCAGCATGTCTGGGAGGATCGCCGTCGACACGAACCAAAGGCTCATCGCCGCCACCTCCGCAACCAAGAGAAGCGAGATCGACCGGAACTTTCCCTGAAACAAGTGAATCAACCTCCTCGCGGCGCTGGCCGAGGTAGGCTTATCGGCAATGTAGGCGGTTTTGTCGACCAGCCAGGCATTCGCCTAGCGCCACGCAGACCCTACATTTTCAATGGGTCATGCGCGCCAGCAGCGGTCACGACAAGGCACGAAGGTCAGCTCAGCCTTAGCCGGGAATGATGAACGAGATACCAAACACCAGCCGCCGGCCGTCCAGCTCATCCACCCATTTGCAGACGCTCAGCGTCGCCTTGCCATGTTCGCTATGGTCGACGCGCTCATGGATGTAGTGCGGCTGCCCGCTTGCCAGAACCTCCTTGTCGTTCTTCACCAGCGCTTCGGCATTGGCCTTCCAGGTCAAGTCGCTGTCTTTCTTGCCGGCGACGTCTTCACCTGCAAGATGACAAATGGCCCGGTTTCCCCAGAGGTAGCGCCAGTCCTCATCTTTCACCCAGCACAAGAACGGCACGTCTTGAAAAGCTTCCAGGTCCTTGATGTTCATAGCTGGCGCTCCATGCCTTCCGAAAAGAGATGATGAGTCTATCTCGCTTGAGCATAAAAGCCTCCCGGCATAGCCGCCTTGGAGGACCCGCAAAGACTATGGCAGCAGCAACAATCGGGCAAGCGTGCTGCGGGGTCCTGCGGCACGCTCTGCCCTTCAGGCGCACGACCTGGCTCAGCCGAAAGGTCTAGCCTTTGCCGTTTTTGTTAGTGCAGGCGGCCGCGTGCGCCCGACGCCCGCGCAACATCAACGGCGACGCTTTGACAACTCGGCCAGTTCTTGTGGTGCAATCAGCCCATTCCGATCCATGTCGATTTTTGAGAAGGCCCGACCGTACATTCCAAAGCGACGGATCATTCCAAATCGCCCAATCCCGGCATCCGCGTTGAGATTTACGAACTGAACAAACTCCGCGTGCTCCAAATGTCGATCACCATTGACGTCAGCGGCGATATAATGGGCTTTCACTTGCTCGCGCTGCTCAGCTGTTGGACCTTCAGCGTTGGCAGTAGCCGACCAAGCGATGGTCAACACAGCGAGGGTCACGATGATACCTTGCTTGCGGTTATAGGTGTCGACTTCAATCATAAAGAAGTTCCTCTTAATCATGATTCGTAATTGAGGGATCGGTGCAGACTCACGGAGTTATAGAGAAACTGCGTTTCGCGGAGCGACCGCCAGGGCCTGTGAAGTTTCGTGACCCCGAACAGCCGGCGGACAGACAATCTGAGGCATACCCTCGTCGCGCAAAGCCACGACGACCAGGACCGCGGAAACGCGCCGCGCCACTAGCCCGCCACCGCGCAGCATAAGCTGGCCAGCGACCGGCCCAGGGGTAAGCTGCATAATGAGCCCGCCAATAAGCGCGATTAAATGCAACCACTTGGATGCCGAGCGGCGCTGCAACCGCCGGCGTCAGGACGACACGGGGGCCGGCAAGAAAGATATACCGTGCCGCAAGCCAACCGCGGGTGCCGTTGAAACCCACATCGCACCACGAATAGTCGGGCAGGCAGCCGAACGTGACGATGCGGGCGCTGGTCGGAACAACCCGTAAGACCGGAAAGTGGGTCGACGGTCCTGCGCGAAGATTGACATCAGTTATTGCCGCGGCGGGCGCCGCAGCCATTGCAGCCGTTGCCGTCCCGAGCATGCAGAAAACGCCTGCAGCCAAGCATTTGAACGTTGTCGACATGAAAACTCTCATCCTCCTATTGCGGCGCTTTTGTCAGGCCGGCCTCTAGAGCCAAACATCCCGCTCCTCATCGCAGTTGCACCAAACCAAGCGTTGTGGCGCTCGCGATATTCAGCGGTTGCGCGGAATGGTCGGCAGTGACGACGATGTTCCCGTTACGCTACTTCTCTTCTGCAGCGCCAAGGGAGGCTAGGAGTTCAAGTTTTCTGGAGTTTTGCTGGAAATTGCCGATTTTGTGGCGGTTTGTTGCAATCTGTTTCTCGTGACCGAAACGTTTGCAGCCTGAACGACCGGTTGTGGCCCGAAGCAGAGCTGCGGTGCGGGTTGTGATTGACCGGAAACGGAATTTATCGCGACGCCATCGCCACGATGGCGTCGGCGTGGACTGCAGCACAATCGAGAACAGGGAATGCCGCGGTGTCCGGATCGTAAACCAGCGCCAGGTCTGTGCCACCAAGCAGGATCGAGTCGACACAATCCCGCTCGATGAACTCTCTGCAGGCATCGTCAAACGTTGTACATTGTTGCTCCGTGACGTTTCCAGATGCCGCCATCGCAATGTAGGCTTCATGAACCTCACCAAGGGTCTTGCCCTGCGGAGGCAGGACTTCCGCACCGCTGATCGCACCATAGAAGCGCGTCTCCATGACGGTTCGCGTGCCAAGCACACCAACTCTTTTCAATCCCAGTTTGGTGACCGCATTATCGACCTCGACTAGCATATCAATCACCGGAAGCGGCGAGACCAGCTTGAACTGTTCAATGCAGAAGTGGCCTGCAAGCGCAGTGACAGCAACGCAATCTGCTCCGGCCGCCGCCAGTCGATCGGTCAAGTGGCTGAAGATCGCTACCTGAGCATCAATATCATTTCGCTCCAGGTTCCCTAGCAGCGTCGGCGAGTGGGCGTGAGCAATTGTGAGATCGAGCTGCTGGCCTCCAGCCGCCGACTTGGAGATCAACCGGCGGTGATAGTAGTTCGTGGCTGCAGGTCCGATGCCACCAATCAATCCGATGTGCACGTGTTCCTCCGGGAGCGATGTTTGCGACGTAGCCGAGTAACAACCTCTTGGGGCGATCTTCAGTCGCCGGTTTGGCGCACTGACGCAAGCCTGGGCTCGAGGCTCAATTCAGAGGAAGTGCCCGGGTGGCCAGAAGAGGGTCACGAAACGTTCGATGCCGCAAACCCCGTGTGATTTTACCGAGCCTTTTTCGCTGTCGGATGTCCGCCCTTCACCTTGGTGCCGCTGGGAACACGCAGCGTCCGCTTTGTGACAAGCACCCGACGTTCCTAGGCTAAGCCTCCCAACGTCGCCCGTTGGGAGAGTCAAAGCTATTTCGGTTCAGTGGCAACGTCGGTTTTCCATATTTCTGGTGCGGACGGCGGGACTCGAACCCGCACGGGCGAACCCTCAGGATTTTAAGTCCTGTGTGTCTACCAATTCCACCACGTCCGCAATTGCGGCGCTTCTTATGCCGTGTTCACGTCGCCGGTGCAATCGCTTCGCGC
>JARFQY010000357.1 GCA_029287535.1 Filomicrobium sp. | reverse complement strand
AAGGATTCACCGCTTGTATCGATGAGCAACGTCGACACCCCGTAGCCCTTGCTCTGACGACCACCGCCACGCACGTCGAAATCATAATTGTAGGTCACCTCGTAGACCCCTGGCGCCCGCATTTCAGTGACCTTGAAGGTGTCGTCGTGAATTTGAAAGGCCCGCTCCGGCCACCGCTTCGCGTATCGATGTTTGTCACGAATGATGGCGCTCACCGACTTGCGCCGGTCACCATAATAATTCACTCGACTTGCATAGGTCCGCCGTAGTTCATCGGCGCTCATGTCGGCCGTTCGGTGAAAATCGTCCTTCACGAACCCGATAAGCTGGCGCCGCTTGGCTGTGCCGTCGCGATCCCGGTCCCGTTCGCTCAAATCGCCCCGGTCATAGCGATCATCTGCATAGCCTCGCGCATCACGATCCGGAGCATCCTCATAGACGTCACCGCGGCGCTCATCACGAAAGCGATCTTCATCGACGTCTGCGCGGCGGTCCGAACGGTCAAAACGATCCTGGGAGTAGTCCCTTGGGCCCGGCGCCCTGTCGGCACGTCGCCCGATGACTTCGATGCGGCCCTCACGTCCGTCCAGCCTTGGCGTACGTGCTCTTATGACCACGCTTTCGATCGCCCGGCCCATCCCACCATGGCGCAGTTCTAACAACTCGGATACCTCGCCTGCCCGGAACGTTCGGCGGATCCTCATGCGATGCCGTTCACCACTTCCATAGATCACAATGACATCTCGCACACGCGCACCTGCGCCGCGCACCCGAACCTGAATGGCATCAAACCGCCCGCGCGAAAACCCAACCGGGATAACGAGACGGTCAAAGTCATCTTCGACCTCAACACTTCCCAACGCCGCCCAGCGACCGCGACTATCGCTCGCCTCATCCTCACGCGTAGCCGTGCGTTGACGAGCGTTCTCTCTGAGATCGGCAAGGCGGTCTTCATAAAGCCCTTTGATACAGCCCTTGCGCCGACCGCAATTGCGTCGCAGATCGACCCAGTCACGCTGCTCGGTACGCAAGGCATCACGTTCCAATACCGGGCGCGCTGCAAGTGCGTCCTCGTACGCCTCCGCAAGCTGCTCATCCAGCCGGGACAGACTGGGGCTGTTGCAGATGACCCGTTCGTCGGCCGACAGGCGGCCCAGACAATCGAAACTTTGCGCCAGCGCACCTGGCGAGAATGCCAACACTCCAGCCGCCGCCAAAACGATCGTCCTCATCGGATAACACCTCTCACGCCTCAATCCGCCTCGGGCCCTCAATGGAACTTCTTACATGCTCATAGAGAAGCCCCAATTAACCCGCTGTGAATACCGCAAAGCCGTACAAATACTACCTCCAAAACGGGGTAGGACGGAACCCATTCACGAAGCGGCTTGCTGACTCGCCGCGGCAACGTCAGCCAATTCAGCCATGAAACCGCGAACGCCTTTGAGACGATGCTCGGGCAAGTCCCAGTTGCCCTTGAAGACCAGCTTGTGATCCGACTGCAGTTTTATCAACCCGCGTGAGCCCTGCATCAGCTGCACAAGCCCTTCAGGATTGGCGAAGTGATCGTTGTGGAACTGCGCGACAGCCCCCTTGGGACCCGCATCAACGCGCGCCACCCCTGCCCTCCGGCAGAACCCTTTGATCTCCATGACGTCCAGCAAATGGCGGACTTCTTCCGGCGGTGTTCCAAACCGGTCCGCAAGCTCGGCGGCGAAACCGTCGATCTCCTCTCGCGTTTCAAGACCCGACAAACGTCTGTAGAGGCCAAGCCGCGTCTGAAGGTCGGCGACATAATCCTCCGGAATCAGGATTGACGTGCCAAGCGAAATCTCCGGGCTCCACCGGTCGCTTGCCTCCGCGTCCGCTCCGCCCTTCATGGTCGCAACCGCTTCTTCAAGCATCTGCTGGTAGAGCTCAAACCCAACCTCACGGATATGTCCGGACTGCTCTTCCCCAAGCAGGTTGCCCGCACCGCGCTGATCGAGATCGTGTGAGGCCAATGAAAAGCCAGCCCCCAGCGAATCCAAAGAGTGAAGAACCTTAAGACGCTTTTCCGCGCCGGCCGTCAGAACCTTTCCAGGCTCGGTGGTGATGTAGGCATAAGCCCGCGTCTTGGAACGGCCAACGCGCCCCCGGATTTGGTAGAGCTGCGCCAGCCCAAAGATATCCGACCGATGCACGATGAGCGTATTGGCGTTGGGCACATCTAGCCCGGACTCAACAATGGGAGTCGACAGCAGAATATCAAAATTGCCCTCATAAAAGGCGGTCATCACATCCTCGAGTTCCGTCGGCGTCATCTGCCCGGTGGCCCGTGCCACCCGTAGCTCGGGCACCGCCTCGTTCAAGAACTCGGACACATCGCCCAGATCAGAGATACGCGGCACGACATAGAACGTTTGACCGCCTCGATAGCGCTCTCGCCGCAAGGCGTCGCGAATAACCACAGGATCGAATGGCGAGATGTATGTGCGCACCGCAAGCCGGTCCAACGGCGGCGTCGTGATCAGCGACAACTCGCGCACCCCGGTCAGTGCGAGCTGCAAGGTCCGCGGGATCGGCGTCGCCGACAGCGTCAGCACGTGAACGTCCTCACGCATCTGCTTAAGGCGTTCCTTATGCGCGACGCCAAAGTGCTGCTCCTCATCGATGATCAGCAAACCAAGCCGTGAGAAATTGATTTGCTTGCCGAGAAGCGCGTGCGTGCCAATAACAATATCGATGCCGCCGTCCTTCAGCCCCTCCTTGACCGCACTCAACTCCTTGGGGCCGACCAAACGAGAGGCCTGCGCCACGCGGACCGGCAGACCCTTGAAGCGCTCGGCAAACGTCGCGTAGTGCTGCCGCGCCAACAATGTCGTCGGCACGACAATCGCAACCTGATATCCATTGAAGGCCGCCACAAAGGCAGCACGAAGGGCCACTTCGGTCTTTCCGAAACCAACGTCACCGCAAACCAATCGGTCCATCGGCCGCCCCGACGCAAGGTCCTCCAGCACCGCCTCGATACTGGCGTCCTGGTCCTCAGTCGGCTCGTAGGGGAAACGGGCAACGAATTCTTCGTAGTCTCCTTGCGGCACGCTCAACGCGGGCGCCTCCCGCAATTGGCGCAGCGCAGCGACCTTGATGAGCTCTCCAGCAATTTCCAGAAGGCGCTGCTTCAGCCGTGACTTTCGCGATTGCCAGCTCGCGCCGCCGAGCCGGTCTAGCTGCGCACTACCTTCGTCGCCCCCATAGCGAGACAGCAGCTCGATATTCTCCACCGGCAAGAACAACTTGTCTCCGCCGGCGTAGTGCAGCTCAAGGCAATCATGCTTCGAGCCCAGCGCCTCGATGGTCTTCAGCCCTGCAAATCGGCCGATCCCGTGATCGGCATGCACGACCAGATCGCTGACCGACAAGCTGGTGGCTTCGCTCAGGACATCCGCCGCCCGCTTCGCCCTTCGACGCGGCCGGATCAGTCGTTCACCCAGGATATCCTGCTCACCGATGACAACCAGGTCCGGCGTCTCAAAACCCCGCTCGAGACCCAGCACCGCCATCGAAACCGCTTTGCCTGGCATTCCGCGCGCTTCGTCGAAGTTGGCGACACGGCGGACATCGGCAAGGCCATGATCGTCCAGCAAGCCAGTCAATCTCTCGCGCGCACCCGGTGTCCAGGCCGCCACGATCACCCGTCGATTTTCCGCGATCTTCTTTCGGATATGGCCGACCACCGCATCGAAAAGATTGACGTCGCCGCTGTGACGCTCCGCGGCGAATGTTCGCCCGGGCTGTCCCGACCACGACGTCACGTATTCGCTCTCGGCGACATCAAACGGGGACAACCGATAGACTTTTCTGGAACTGAGCAGATCCGCCCATGAGGCCCCATCGAGAAACATGAGCTCCGGCGGTACCGGCCGGTAGGGCGGTGCTCCAAAGGTCTCCGCCTCCAAGGACTCCGCGCGCGCTTCATAATGTTCGACAATCTGCTCAAAGCGCTGCCGCACCGCCTCATCAGCATTGTTGTCAAACGACACTGCCGCATCCGGAGCATAATCGACGAGCGTTTCAAGGGTGTCATGGAACAGGGGCAGCCAGTGGTCCTGGCCCGGATAGCGGCTGCCGGCGCTGACCGCCTCATACAGCGGATCCGTACCATGCCCGCCGCCGAACAACTCAACGTAACGCTGTCGGAAGCGGCGAGTTGCCTCCTCCCCCAACGCCACTTCTGCAATCGGCATCAAAACGACTTTTTGAACCGCTTTGATCGTGCGCTGCGTCTGCGGGTCGAAAGATTTGATGCTCTCCAGAGTGTCGCCGAAGAAGTCCAGACGCACCGGCAGGGACCGTCCCGGCGGGAACATATCCAATATGCCCCCGCGCACGGCGTATTCGCCAGGTTCCATGACGGTGCCGGTCCGCGTGAACCCGGCCAACTGCAAACGCGCAAGCAAGCGATTCATGTCGATGCGCTGCCCCGGCGCGACTTGCTTCAGGCTGGCACGCAGGAAATCGCGAGGCGGCACTCTCTGCAAAATCGCGTTCACCGTCGTCAGCACGACTGTTGGTTGCTTGCGCCGTCCAACGGATAGCTTGGCGAGGGTGGCAATGCGCCGCGCAACGATCTCGGCGTCGGGTCCGATCCGGTCGTAGGGCACGGTATCCCAGGCCGGGAACGAAAGGACGCGAACGTCCCGCGCGAAGAAAGCAAGGCCCGCTTCAAATTGTGCAAGCCGGCGATCATCGCGCGCCACATGCACAACAATGCCGGGCTGACCATCAGCGTCGGCGGGAATCTCGCGCACGAGCTG
>JARFQY010000344.1 GCA_029287535.1 Filomicrobium sp. | reverse complement strand
CCGACTTTCTTTTCCGTGTCACTGACGCGGAACACCGAGTTTCCGGCGCCGCGGATAACGCCGTGGTCGCCCACCTGCCCGCCAGATTCCGCATAAAACGGCGTTTGGTTCAGGACGATCTGCCCTTGGTCGCCTGTCTTCAGGGACTTGACCGTTTCTCCTTCATGCAGCACGGCCCGAATCTCGCCCTCGGCGGTTTCGGTATCATAACCCAGGAAATCCGTTGCTCCGGCGGTTTCGAGAACATCGAACCAGACGGTCTCGGTGGCAGCCTCACCGGAACCTTTCCAGGCCTTTCGAGCCTCCGCCTTCTGCTTTTCCATTGCGGTCTGGAAAGCAGCCGTGTCGACGCCAATGTCGCGGGCCCGCAGCGCATCCTCGGTCAGGTCAAGCGGAAACCCGTATGTATCGTAGAGCTTGAAGGCAATGTCGCCGGAAAGGGTATCGCCGGCTGCCAGCGTCTCCGTCGCATCACCAAGCAGCACCAGCCCCTTCGCCAACGTCTTCCGGAAACGCGTTTCTTCCAGCCGCAGCGTTTCGGTGATCAGCGCCGAAGCGCGGCCAAGCTCGGTATAGGTGTCGCCCATCTGGCGTATCAAAGCTGGCACCAGCCGATGCATGAGCGGCTCCTCGGCGCCGAGAAGATGCGCATGGCGCATGGCCCGGCGCATCACCCGCCGCAACACATACCCACGTCCCTCGTTACCGGGCAGCACACCATCGGCAATCAGAAAAGCCGTCGAACGCAAGTGGTCGGCAATCACCCGGTGACTGCCCTTGGCCTCGCCCTCCGCCTCGACACCCGTTAAATCGACGCTCGCTGCGATCAGCGCGCGGAAAAGGTCTGTTTCGTAGTTGTCATGGGTCCCCTGCAGAACGGCAGCGATCCTCTCCAGTCCCATTCCGGTATCGATCGACGGACGTGGCAACCCCTGGCGCTCGCCGGTTTCGAGCTGGTCGTACTGCATGAAAACCAGGTTCCAGATCTCGATGAACCGGTCACCATCCTCGTCCGGCGAACCCGGAGGTCCGCCAGGAATATGCGGACCGTGATCGTAGAAAATTTCCGAACAGGGTCCGCACGGCCCGGTATCGCCCATTTGCCAAAAATTGTCCGATGACGCGATACGTATGATCTTGCTGTCGGAAATGCCGGCGATCTTCTTCCAGAGATCGAAAGCTTCATCGTCGTCATGATACACCGTGACCAAGAGCCGTTTGGCGTCGAGCCCGAACTCTTTGGTGACGAGGTCCCAGGCAAACTCGATCGCTTCAGCCTTGAAGTAGTCGCCGAACGAAAAGTTGCCCAGCATCTCGAAGAATGTGTGGTGGCGCGCGGTATAACCAACGTTGTCCAGATCGTTGTGCTTGCCGCCGGCTCTTATGCACTTTTGCGACGTTACCGCGCGCGCATAGTCCCGCGTCTCCTGACCTGTGAACACCGATTTGAACTGCACCATGCCCGAGTTGGTGAACAACAACGTCGGATCGTTGCGGGGCACCAGCGGCGACGACGCCACCTCCTCGTGTCCAGCCTTGCCGAAGTAGTCGAGAAACCCTCGGCGGATCTCGTTGACGCCGGTCATTCTATGCCTCTCAGGAAGTCCCGCGCCCTCGGCGCGGACAAACTAGCCACCCACTTCAACAGGTGTGGCCGCAAGCCTTCCCCACGTGAGTTTCGATTTAAGGACGATCGAGCGGCGGGCAAGGCCCCCGATGCGCCGACGCAAGCGGGCCATGGGTCCAATCCGCCGGGCATCGTTTCTTTTACCGATGCCCAGGAGCAGTGTCTAGAAACCCCATCCTTTGAGTCGGACAGGCCACAAATACTTGTGGGCGAGAAGCCATCCGGCCCTCGCCCACCAACCCCGGCAAAACCGAGATCAATTTGAACTTTTAACGACGGACCCGCTTGCCCCCGCCACGTCCCCGCTCGTCGGCCTCGGCCTCCACGGGAGCAAGCGCCGCATCATCATTCTCGCCGGCCTTCGTATCGTTCTCCGGCTCAACCAGCAGGTGGTCGCAGACCAGCCCGGCGTTCTCACGGATGGCGCGCTCTATGGAAATGGCCACTTTCGGATTATCACGCAAAAAGGCCTTGGCGTTCTCGCGGCCCTGTCCGATACGCTGCCCCCCATAAGAGAACCACGCCCCCGACTTCTCGACGATATTGGCCTTGACGCCCAAGTCGATAAGTTCGCCCTGCTTGGAGATGCCTTCTCCATACATGATATCAAACTCGACCTGCTTGAATGGCGGAGCCACCTTGTTTTTCACAACCTTGACGCGGGTCTGGTTGCCAACGATTTCGTCACGATCCTTGATCGCGCCGATGCGCCGGATATCGAGGCGAACGGACGAATAGAACTTCAAGGCATTGCCGCCCGTTGTCGTCTCGGGACTGCCAAACATCACCCCGATCTTCATACGGATCTGGTTGATGAAGATTACCATTCCCCGCGACCGCGAAATCGAAGCCGTGAGTTTGCGCAGAGCCTGGCTCATCAAGCGCGCCTGCAATCCCGGCAGGCTATCGCCCATCTCACCCTCGAGCTCGGCCTTTGGCGTCAGCGCCGCCACCGAGTCAATGACAAGCACGTCAATGGCGCCAGAACGCACCAGGGTATCGGCGATTTCCAAGGCTTGCTCACCGGTATCCGGCTGCGAAACCAGGAGGTCCTCAACCTCCACACCAAGCTTCTTGGCATAAACGGGATCAAGCGCGTGTTCCGCGTCGACGAACGCGCAGGTGCCACCGTTCTTTTGAGCCTCCGCGATAACGTGCAACGCCATTGTCGTTTTGCCCGAACTCTCCGGACCGTAGATCTCAATCACACGCCCGCGCGGCAAACCCCCGATGCCCAGCGCCAAGTCGAGACCCAAAGAACCGGTCGGAATGGCTTCGATGTCATGGGCATGGTTGTTCTCGCCCAGGCGCATGATCGAGCCTTTGCCGAAGTTCTTATCGATTTGGGCAAGAGCCGCTTCCAGCGCCCGTTGCTTGTCCATAACTCCCCCTTCGACAACCTGAAGTTTCGGCTTGCTCATAGCGCGATTCCCAATCTCTCATGAGTTGCACATCAAGTCCACGTGACTCGCTAGAACAATAGTACTTGATTTGTTCTACAGGAACAAGGGGGGAACATATGGGCTCGCGCGCACGCGGCACGCGGGCAGTCCTCAGTCAGACGGATTGCCGCGCCCGGCAGCCGATATCTTGGTGAAAACCAGCCCCACACAACCCTCGAAGCGGTTTTCTTTCCAACATGATTCCCGCCACCGCGTCACGCCCGCCTTGTAGCGCCAAACCCCGCAGCAGCACGTGCAGTCGTCAGCCAACGCTTC
>JARFQY010000290.1 GCA_029287535.1 Filomicrobium sp. | reverse complement strand
TAGGCGGTGGTGAGGTCCTCGAGTGCCTTGAGGGATAAAACGGGCATGACGACGATGGCTTTGCGACCGTCGCGATAGGCATAGAAGTTGAGGGGGTCGTCACCAGGTCGGGGCAATGGAAACCGGAATTCGACGTCGCCAATCCCGCTGCTTTCGGACCTACTCAAGCTCGGTTTAATTCCAAGCTTATAAATTTTGCCGACAGCCGTGCGCAGACGTTTGGCGTCATTTTGCAGAGCCTCTTCGGCGTACATCTCAGACAAATTGGCGCCAAGCGCAGGTTGGACCAAAATTCCAAGCAGCAAGCTCAAGTATAAGAATGCCCGCATGGCAGTGGCCCCCAACGTCAGGCTAATCTTCCTGAACAATCGCGGGTGCGCGCACTATCGTTTCGTTTTGCGGTGACATAGCGGCATAGAATTCGCGCGCGGCTATGTTCTGGGGATCCGATACCCACCAAACGAACCTTCGACGCTCGCGGTGGGCCTGATCCTTGAGCGCATGTACGAGAGCGCTCGCGATGCCTTTGCGGCGCGCTTGCTCGCTGACATAGAGGTCGTTGAGGAAAAGCCCGCGGGCGGCGTAGGCTGTTTCGTAAGCTTGGCCATAAAGTGCGTAGCCAACGATGCCATCAGCTGTCTCGGCGACGACGATTTTGAACTGAGGCTCGTCACCAAACGCGTCCGCCAGAATGACGTCGGGGGTGAAGTTGCCAACGGGGTCGCCGAGAGTGGCATGCAAACCGGCGGCGAGCCCGGCGACTGCTTCACAATCGCCGGGTGTCGCCGGGCGGATGCTGCAAGGATGCGCCGGTTCGTTCGCCATGGAGACTATTCGGCTGCCTCTCTGGCCAGGAAGCCTCCCGATTGCCGTGCCCACAACTCCGCATAGAGGCCGCCGCGAGAAATTAGTTCATCGTGAGTGCCGTCTTCAACGATGGCGCCCTGGTCCATGATGACCAATCGGTCCATCGCGGCGATGGTCGACAAGCGGTGCGCGATAGCGATTACCGTCTTGCCCCCCATGAGCTCCGTCAAGCTGTCCTGAATTGCCGCTTCGACCTCTGAATCCAATGCGCTCGTGGCTTCGTCGAGGATCAAGATCGGGGCGTTCTTGAGAAGGACTCGCGCAATCGCGATCCGCTGCCGCTGGCCACCGGACAGTTTCACACCGCGTTCACCGACGTGGGCTTCATAGGCCCGGCGACCCTGTGGATCCTCTAGTTCGTGGATGAAGTCGTCAGCATGTGCACGTCTGGCAGCTGATATTGCTTCTTCAGGTAACGCGTCGGGGCGGCCATAGACGATGTTCTCCATGACCGAGCGGTGCAGGAGAGACGTATCCTGAGTGACCATGCCGATCTGGGCGCGCAGCGATGCCTGGGTGACCTCGGCGATATCCTGACCGTCGATCAGGATTTTTCCGTTCTCAAGGTCGTAGAAGCGCAACAGTAAATTCACCAGGGTGGATTTGCCCGCGCCCGAACGACCGACCAGGCCAACCTTCTCACCGGCTTTGATCGTCAACGACAGGTCATCGATGATTCCACCCTCTTTGCCGTAGTGGAAGCGAACGTTTTGCAGGTCGATACGACCATCGGGGACGACAAGGGGTTTGGCTCCGGGGACGTCGACGACATGTTGTTTGCGCGCGAGCGTACCAATGCCGTCTTGAACGACACCAATATGCTCAAACAGTCCGGCAACCTCCCACATGATCCAATGTGACATGCCCTGCAGGCGCAGGACGAGTCCGACAGTCAGTGCCAAGGCGCCGGCTGTGACGTCTCCTTGCGTCCACAGCCAGATGCCGAGGGCGGTAATGGAAGTGAGCAGCAACGCATTCAGCATGTTCAGAGTGACGGTGAGCAAGGTGACCAGGCGCATCTGCCGATTCACCGTGTCCAAGAAGCCGCTCATGGAATCGCGCGCGTACGCATCCTCGCGGTCAGCATGGGCAAACATCTTGACGGTCTGAATGTTGGTATAGCTGTCAACGATGCGCCCGGTCATGATCGAGCGCGCGTCGGATTGCTCGGTCGATATCACCTTTAGACGCGGAACGAAGTAGCGCATCGCAAGTAGATATCCGCCCAGCCATAGCAGCATCGGCACAACGAGCCGGACGTCGGTTGCCGCGAAGGCAATCAGGGCGCCGGTGAAATAGACACTGACGTAGAGAATGACCTCGGCCAATGTCAGCACGAATTCCCGGACAGCCAGCGACGTTTGCATCACCTTGGTGGCAATGCGACCGGCAAAGTCGTCCTGGAAGAAACCGAGCGACTGACGCAGCACATAGCGATGCGCCTGCCAGCGCGTGCGCATGGCCAGGTTGCCCATCAGGCCCTGGTGGATGACGGCCTCATAGATGAACTTCAAGATGGGCAGGATCACCAGGACGAGGACAGCCATGCCGATCATGAAAGCGCCGTGTTCGGCCCAAAACGTCGCGGGATCAGACTTGGTGAGCCAGTCGACCAGACTTCCGAGGACGGCGAACAACGACACTTCGAGTAGCGCCACGGTTGCAGCCACCAGGGAGGAGGCGACCAGCAGCTTCCAGAATGGCCGGACGTAGTGGATCACAAAAGGTATGAACTCGCCGGGCGGCATCTCAGCCTGCACGTCCGGGAACGGTTCGCGCCTGTGTTCAAGCCACGTGAATATTCGGTTCGTCGCTTGGTGCAACATATTGAGTTCTCCGGCCGTCTTCCCTCTTGGCCGACCTTCCGTACGCGGTGCCAAACCAATCCCGCCGATACTCTGCGTGCTCACGGGCGGCGATGCATTGCCTTACGAAACGGAGGCGAAGCCACTACGACAAATCTTGTGAAGTGCGCGGCCTCTAGCGGCCGGGGCGTAGCGACATTGCAGGCGGTGGATATGGCTCTGCTTTTGAAATGTGCTAAGCCCCCTGAAATGGGCAGCGCTGCCCTCAATGGCAAGGGATGAAATGCAATGGCGTCGGACAGTGATGATCTTGAGGCGGCAAAGACCCAGGCAAGGAGCTGGTTCGAGGAACTTCGCGACCAGATTTGTTCGGCCTTTGAGGGCCTCGAGGACGCGCTGCCGGGCACCATGCCCTTTGCGGATCAGGCCGCCGGGCGATTCCAAAAAACGCCGTGGCAGCGGAAAGATCAAACCACTGGCCAGGATGGCGGTGGCGGGGTCATGAGCCTCATGCACGGGCGCGTTTTCGAAAAGGTCGGCGTGCACACGTCCACCGTGCATGGAGAGTTTGCGCCGGAGTTTCGCAAGCAGATCCCCGGTGCGGAGGAGGACCCTAAGTTCTGGGCGTCTGGCATCTCGCTGATCGCCCATATGCAGAACCCGAATGTTCCGGCCGTCCATATGAATACGCGCATGGTGGCGACGACCAAATGGTGGTTTGGAGGTGGTGCGGACCTGACGCCACTATTATCGCGACGGCGAACCCAGGAGGACCCTGATAGTGTGGCGTTTCATGCCGCCATGAGGGATGCCTGTGAAGGGCATGGCGTTGCGGACTACGATCGCTACAAGACCTGGTGTGATGAATACTTCTTTCTGCCTCACCGCGGTGAAATGCGGGGCATCGGGGGTGTTTTCTACGATTATTTGACGCCGTCGGAGGAGGAGGGCGGTTTCGATGCCGCATTGGCCTTCACGAAGGATGTGGGTCGAAGCTTTCTCAGGGTCTATCCAGAGATTGTGCGGCGCAACTTCGGCTCAGAATGGACGGAAGAGGACCGTGATGAACAGCTGGTCCGGCGCGGGCGCTATGTCGAGTTCAACCTGCTCTATGACCGCGGCACGCTGTTTGGTCTAAAAACGGGCGGCAACGTCGACTCCATCCTTTCGTCAATGCCACCTGTGGTTAAGTGGCCGTAAACGCCTGTGGATCTCTATTAAGGCCCCAAGAAATGGGCGTCGCAGCCCGGCGAGAGGGCGGTGTGTCCATTTGTTGCGTTCGATTTGAGTGCTCGACTTCATTTCGACGCACGTCCGCCACAGTGATTTTTTATCGATCTTAATCTGACATTAACCCAGTCACGAGGGAATGAGGGTTGGCGGAGGTGTCGCCATGATGATGCCACCGCAGCAAGAGAAACCAAGTGACTAACGGATGAGCCGGTCGATTGTCGTTTTGAATCGGAACATTCGAGTTGAGTGCGGAGACATAGAGGGCCAAGGCTTATGTCTCCAGACAACATGGGATGAGTTGGTGATACCCATGACGCGTAGTATTTTGACGGGCGCAGTGGCTGTGGGGAGCCTCGTTTTGGGGTTTGGAACGGCTTATGCCACGTCTTCCCCCGTTGGCATCTGGATGGACCAGGGCGGACGGGGTGCTGTTGAAATCAAGGAATGCGGACCACGGAAGCTGTGCGGCCATATCGTATGGGTTCGAGACCGTAAGGAACGCCATGGATGCGGGCGCAGGCTGTTGGGTGATCTGCGTCCAAGCCGGGGCGGTGAATGGGATCACGGCTGGATTATCGATCCCGATGATCGCAGCAAGTATGATCTCGCACTGAAGCGGTTGAGCCCGTCGCGACTCCAAGTCACTGGCTACATGGGCAGCCGGATGTTTAGCAGGACGTTGGTCTGGAAGCGCGCTCCTCGCACTTTGAAACGGTGTGATGGCGTGAAACCAAAGTCCAGCCAGGTCATAGCCGCCAAGACCAAGGCGCCAACCGTGACGCATGATGGCCCGCGTAGCGCGCCAAATCCCGTGCGCAACCCCATTGAGCGCGCCTATGTATCCTTGGACATCCAGCCGCCGCAGCCGGTGCTGGCGGTTCGTCCAAGGCAATTCAGGCCAGCGGCCCGCACGATCGGAGTTTCGGATCGGAACAGCCTGTCTGTGGGTGCGCGTGAGGCGCTCGACGTTCTGAGTGTGCCCGTCGACGGCCGCATTGGACCGGGCTCGTCGGTACCCGCGCCGCAACTGGTCGCATCGAACAAGGTTTGCAAGATCAGGGCGCCTTTTGCGACGGTCCCATTTCGCTGCAGAAGGTGAACGCCGGGCTTTCAGGCAGGCATGCTTGAGAGCAGCTTGGGAAAAGCTAATTGAAAAGGCCGCTGTAAAGCGGCCTTTTTTGATGAGGTCCGTTTGCTGAGTGGCTGCTGAGGGCTTTTCCGTCGTGCGGGCGCAGGGCAGAGGGCGGGGTCACCGCGCAGTTGGCAGTGCTCAGCGCGCCGCGCGGCGTTCCCTGGCGGCCTCCTCGAAGACTTGATAGAATTCCTTGGCGCCAGAGTTTCGAACGTTGACATCCATGCGCTGGCTCAGCTTGACCAGCAATTCGCGCGAAGTGCGGCCACGAACGATGGTGTTGCGCTCATAGCCTCGGCGCGAAAAGAAGTTGACGGTCGACATTCCAAGGCCAACAGAGGTCATCATCTCCAGACCGGTCCCGGGGCCAGCCAAGTTCATAAGCTCGAGTTCGGTTGGGCTGATATCACCGCGTCCTGCACGGCGGGCGATATCGTGCACGCCCTTGAGCTTAATGACCTGCAGCCACGGTCCAATGTCTCCATCAATGTTGATGGGGTGAATGCCCATACCTGGGCCCGTGCGTGCGAACGCCCGGTGCTTGGACCAGCGCCGCGGCACGCGATTGACACGCGCGATCATTCGTTTCAGCGCGGCAATCTTGTTTTTGAGCGTTGAGCGGCGCTTGGCGCTGATGTTGGGGTCCTGCGCGAGGGTCTGTAGGCGCGACAAGAACGTGCGGCCGTGTTTTTGAAGTTCATTGACGGAGTTGGCGGCGAGCAGCTGTGCGTAGCCCAGCGCCGACGAAATGGGACGCCCCGTTCTCTTAATGGGATGTATGCCGGCTTGCATGTCGGCGGTTCCAAGACCACTGGTTTCGAGGGCGTAGACACGGACCACCTGATCGCTGTTCAGGCCGAGGCGCAGCGCTTCGCGGGCATAGCGTCGCTTGAATTCCCGCTCGGGGATCCGCTCCGGGACGAACCCATAGTGTTTCTTGGCCGCCCGCAGATAATCAGGAATACCGGGAAGTTCAGTTCTCTTCTTCTTGGGCTTTTTTGCTTCGCCTGCCTTCAAGTATTTCGACCAGGCTTTGGCTAATGATTTTGGTAGCTTCGGACCATCGTATTTGGGCGGGTAGGCATCGACATAATCAGAAGCCCTCAGAACCGAGCCGCGCCGCTTTTTCTTACGCCGGATACTGCGTTTCTTTTCGACTTTGGCCCAGAAGGCATCCTTTTCGGCATCGTGGAAGGTGCGGGCCTTGAGGTAGGCTTGAAAGATGCGCTGGTTCTTGGCCGAGAGGCGAGACATGAAGTCGTTTGCATCTCGTCGGGCGAAAGCGTCTGCTGACAGCGCGAATATGCTGATCAGGGACAATAGCAATGCCGCGGCGGAGTTCCGACATCCGTGAGACGGGCTGAGAGCCATGGGTCCGGGCGTCCTTCGTTGTTCGAGTGTCTGGTCAAGCAAACTGGTGCCCCGCACCTCGGGCGCAGTGGCATTCACATAATCTCGTGAGCGTTACAATGCTGCTTCATGTGCGGAAAGTTGGGCGAGACGGCCTATTTCTGGGGGTGGATATGGGGTTGTCGGTGGTTGTACGCTTCATGATATGGATGGTTGAGATGATCCGACCGGTAATTGATTCAACAGGTTTTGGGGATTTGCACGCTCCATCAGTCAGGAGACGGTGTGGTAGAATCGCAGATTAAGCGTGGCTCAGGAGGCTACACGCCCTACAGCTTCGCAGATCAGGCAAGGACTTGCCTGCACCCTGAACCGCCGGAGGTGTCGGAGCGCGGACCCAGTGACTATCAGCTCAATCCCGAATTAGGGACCGAAGGGAGCCTGGGCGATCTGCGGCCGGCGGCGGTTTTGATCCCCGTCGTAGCCCGCGATAGCCTGAGTGTGATACTCACTCAGCGCACCTCTCATCTTTCGACACATGCCGGTCAGATCGCCTTTCCCGGTGGCAAGTTGGATGACGGAGAGAGCGTTGCCGAGACGGCGCTAAGGGAGGCTGCGGAGGAGATTGGGCTGTCGGAGCGTTTCGTTGATCCGATAGGCTATCTAGATTGGTATCGAACACGCACAGGGTTTGCGGTCAGTCCGCTTGTAGCGTTGGTTCAGCCTGGCTTTTCGCTGCAGGCCAACCCCAATGAGGTCGAGGATGTCTTCGAGGTTCCGCTGGATTTCCTGTTGGACGAGAATAACCACGTTAAACATCGGCGCCGCTGGAAAGGGCATGACCGGTACTATTATGCGATGCCCTACGGAGAACGGTATATCTGGGGTGCCACCGCCGGCATTATTAAAAATTTGCATCAGAGGTTAAGGCACGCATGATCCGCATCGTCATCGAGAACCTGCTGCTGATTTTACTGCCAACGCTTCTGTATCTCGCTTACATCTATCTGGCCGCCGGAAAGAAGGGCACGAAACAGAACGTGCTGAATGATGCTCCGCTCATCTGGCTGTTTCTTGCCGGTGTTGCGCTCGCGGTTTCGGTTCTGCTCTTCTTCGGAACAATTTCAGGAGGGAAGCCGGGTCAGGCGTACAGTCCTCCCGTGTTCCGCGATGGCGTTATCGTCCCAGGTCATCTGGATAAAAAACAAGTCCCCGGTGATGGCTGACGACAAGAAGAGCCTGCCAGACACCCCTATTCACGGGAGCCGGCCGCCGGAGTTGGGCAAGGCGAGCTGGCTGACAGCGGATTCCTGCCAGGCCGTGTTTCTGGCACTTGAATCGGGCGGCCATGAAGGCCGCGCGGTTGGGGGCGCTGTGCGCAATTCACTAATGGGGCAGGCGGTGTCAGATGTCGACATCTCGACTCCAGCTTTGCCCGATGAGGTGATGAGGTTATGTCGGGCGGCCGGACTCGGCGTGCATCCGACCGGTCTTGATCATGGCACGGTGACTGTTGTGAGTGACCACGTGCCTTACGAAGTGACTACCTTGCGGCAGGATGTGGAGACGCACGGACGCCATGCAACGGTCGCTTTCACGCGCGACTGGAAAGCCGATGCGTCGCGACGCGATTTCACAATGAATGCGCTTTACTGCGACCGCCACGGCGTATTGTTCGACCCGCTGGGCGGGCTCCCAGATCTATTGGAGCGTCGCGTTCGTTTCATTGGTGATGCTGGCGATCGCATTCGCGAGGATTTTCTCCGAATTTTGCGGTTCTTTCGTTTCTTCGCCACATATGGCGAAGGCGAGATTGATGCCGAGGGTCTATCAGCCGCGGCGGCGGAAAGGGACGGCCTTAAGGGGCTTTCCGCCGAGCGAATTCGTGGAGAACTTCTGAAGCTGCTGATTGCCCGAAGGGCCCACGAAGCGCTCGGTTTAATGTCGGCACATGGAATTGCCGAATTGGTTCTTGGCCGGAAGGCTGACCTCGCCCGTTTTGGCAAGCTCGCGGAACTGGATTCGACGCTCATGTCGGTCGCCGATCCTATTCTGCGTCTGGCGGCGCTTGCCACTTCCGATGAGGCAGAGGCGCGGGCTTTGGCCAGTCGATTGAAACTTTCCAATGCGGAGAGAAAGAAACTTGTGACCGTCTCCGGAAGTCTGACGTCGCAGTTCTTTCCGGAGCCTGAAACAAACAAGGTGCTGCTCTACCGGCTCGGCGATGCGACCTATCAGGGGGTTTGCCTTAATGCGTGGGCGCGCTCCGAAGCTAGTGTTGACAGCATTGCCTGGCAAAAGGCATTTCAGCTGCCCCAGCATTGGAAACCGCCAGCGTTGCCTTTCAAGGGAGCAGATGTTGTTTCCCTTGGAGTGCCCACCGGCCCGGATGTTGGTGCGGTTCTTAAGCGTTTCGAAGCCTGGTGGATTTCCGAGGGCTTCCCCGACGATGCCACGCTACTGGAGGCCAAGCTTAGGGAACTGGCGCGCGCTTGATGCGTTTCGAAGTGCTTGGTGCATTGAGTTTCCAACTACACCAACCGATCCAATTTGGGATTTTCCTTAAGTATCGTAGAGCTGACGGATGGGGGTCGCCGCGGCGAGGCGAGCGCGGGCTGGCACCGGCATCCATTTGATCCTGGAGAACTTGTGGTCCGGATTCGCACGTGTTGTGCCCAAAAAAGGAAAAGGCGCCAACCTTCACTCACGGTTGGCGCCAAATCCATTTGAAGTCTAGAGACAAGAAGGGAAGATGCCTTTTCACACCTTTACTGAGTGGGTATTACGCGAGGGGTGTTGCTATAACAGTGAGCGATTAAATCGCGC
The DNA here is from genome assembly GCA_029287535.1 of Filomicrobium sp. GTDB lineage: Bacteria > Pseudomonadota > Alphaproteobacteria > Rhizobiales > Hyphomicrobiaceae > Filomicrobium. Next base: position 20,302 of record JARFQY010000290.1, on the reverse strand, counting down.
GCAACGTCATACCTCAGATCGCATAATCTTCAATGTTGCCACCCTTTTTGAGTTTGTCGACCAGCCAGTTAGGTTTGCGGCCACGACCGGTCCAAGTTTCCGCCCGATTGTCCGGATTGGCGTATTTTGCCGCTGAGGCCGAGCCCTTGCCTTTTCGGCCTTTGCCGCCGACAAGTTCATTCATGCTGAAGCCAGCTTCCTGCGCTAACTCTTCCATTCGGGAAAGAACCTCCTGGCGTTCACGCAGCCGGGCATTGGCTATTTCCTGTTCCAGCTCTTCCTGTAGCGTTAGCAGGTCTTTCAGGCTCATCTTACTCAGGTTTACTCGTGGTGCCATCCTGGCTGTCTTTCCTCTCTTGCGCATCTAATCTTCTCAAAGCTTTGTTTCGTCTTCAGACGTTGAGGGGTGAGGGTAGGCCGATTTATGTCAGGGCGTGAAGCAAACGCCATAAACATAGGAAAATCAATACGTCAACCAAATAAATATTCAAAAGCCTTCAATTTCTTTTGGTTTACGCGTTTTCCAAGGTTCGGAGTCGAGTGGGGTTTTGCCGCCTTTAGGTCTCGTTATGTTCAAAAGGTGTTTTGAGCAATTGTTCCGTTGTAGAAAAGGGGTTCTTCGAGAATGAACGGTGTCGGAAGATCAATATGCATCTCTTTTTTTGATTTCGATCCCGACCCTGTTTGTCGTTGAACGAAAGTCCTAGCCGGTTTCAGGCGTTCGAACGGGCTACAGAAGTGCGTTCATCCCGCGTTCAAGTGCAGTCTGCGACAAAGAAAGCATCCCTGGTGTCAACTTCCCCGGCGTGATCCGAAGGAGGCGCGGTGTCCAGGGGGCCGCGCCTTTTCCCTGCTGTAGTCCCCCAAAAATTCGATGTTTGGCGCGCGGTGTGAGTTACACGGCGCGGTTCTGTCTGGGTTTGTTGCGCCCCATTCTCTCATTGTCCCGCATCGCCCGGCTGCCTCTTCTCTTCGCAATGGGATCAGGTTCTTTGCGGCGCCTCTCATGCACGATAAGGATCTATATTTCAGGGACTCGGAGGTGCCGTGCTGCGTGTGCGTTGCGCGCGGTTAGTTGAAGAGCTAGGTTGCCTTCACAAGAGCTGAAGCGAGTTTAACAGAGCCAGTCCGGAGGCACCTTATCCATGTCTTTTACCCTTCCCGAGCTACCCTATGCATATGATGCCCTTCAGCCGTATATGTCTGCTGAAACGTTGGAATTTCATCACGACAAACACCACAAGGCCTACGTGGATAAGGGCAATGAACTTGCGGGGGACGGAACCAAATATGCGGGAATGTCGATAGAAGATATTTGCAAGAAGGCTTACTCCGATGGCGATCAGGCCGTCGTCAATCAGATCGGGCAGCATTTTAATCACATTCATTTTTGGCAATGGATGAAGGCAGGCGGTGGCGGAACCAGCGTACCGGGGAAGCTCGAGCCGCTCGTCTCGAGCTACGGTGGCTTGGATAAGCTTCGCAGCGATTTCATCGCTGCCGGAATGGGGCAGTTTGGTTCAGGTTGGTGCTGGCTGGCGATCCGAGATGGGAAACTTGAAGTCGCAAAAACACCCAACGGGGAGAACCCATTGATGCATGGAGCGCAACCTATTTTGGGGTGCGATGTCTGGGAGCACAGCTATTACATTGATTATCGCAATGCTCGTCCAAAGTATCTGGAAGCGTTCTTTGATCACTTGGTGAATTGGGAGCACGTCGAGGCATTGGCGGACCTCTAATACGCTTTGTCGGCACGGATTTGTTCGGGCGTGAGCTTTGGGTAGTTCACGCCCCAAATGTTTTTTCGCTCCGGCGCGGCTGTCGTCAGACGGGTGAAGAACTCTTCAACTGGAAGACATCGAGGTCGATCCACTCGTAGAGAATGATGCTCAAAACCACCGCAAATACCAAACTCGCAATGATGGTGTTGATCACGACAATTCTGAGGAGTTTTGGCTCCGCGGGGGCGCTTTCCGGTGTGCCTGGCACGATCGTGCCTGCCTCATCCTGAGTTCGCACGTTGAAGGGCAGGACCGCGAAGAGCGTGATCCACCAGACAATAAAATATATCGCAACTGCGAATGTCAGGCTCATAGTTGGTCTTTCTTCTTTTTGGCACTGCCCAAACGACCGCTCACGCTTGCTCCAGTTCCGTCAGGGTGCCGCAGAAGTCCTTGGGGTGCAGAAATAGAACGGGCTTACCGTGCGCGCCGATCTTTGGTTCGCCGTCTCCCAGGACACGGGCACCCATGGCTTTCATCTGGTCGCGGGCGGCGATAATGTCATCGACTTCATAACATACGTGATGGATGCCGCCGCTGGGGTTCTTTTCGAGGAACTTCGCAATGGGAGAGTTTTCTCCGAGCGGTTCGAGAAGCTCTATTTTCGTATTTTGAAGGTTTACGAACACAACTGTCACGCCATGGTCCGGCTCGGCCTGGGGCTCAGAGACTTCGGCGCCGAGAGTGTCTCTATAGGTTGATGTTGCCTTTTCAAGGTCTGCAACGGCAATTGCGACGTGGTTGAGACGTCCGATCATTTGTGGAGCCTTCTGCTGGTTGGTTGAGTGACCAATTGCGGCCCGGTATGCCGCATGTCTAGTCAACGATATGAAGCAGGACCTTGACGATCGGCCTCTTGCCCCACTCTTCGTTGAAAGTTGCCCGGACAGCGCGTCGAATTGCCTCGCGCACCAACTCGGGGTTCTTGCGGCGGCCCGGCGGGATGCTCTCGATTGTACCGTCAATGGTATCCAGGACAACGTCGCGTATAAGCTCTTCATCCTTGGTCAGGATGGGAACTCCATCAAGGGTGAGCAAATAGTCGGAGGCAATTTCCCCGCGCCGGGTCATTGCCAACGACACAATAGCAATTCCGACAGCTGAGAGTTTTCGGCGCTCGCGTACAGGTCCTTCATCTCCGGGAATAATGAGCTTGCCGTCTCGATAGCGCCTTCCGACTGGGGCGTCATCGACGATTGCGGGCTTGCCGGGTGCAAGCCGGACAACGGCGCCATCCTCGGGAACCACGACATTCTGAATGCCGGATCGGGCCGCAAGTTTGGCATGCGCGCGCAAATGGCGGCCCTCACCGTGCATGGGGATGAGGGATTTCGGTTGAAGCCAGGAGTACATCTGGCGCAATTCGTCCTGGCGGGGGTGTCCAGTGACGTGGACGAGTTCCTCGGCGTCGGTGAGGATGTCGCAGCCTAGACGCGCAAGGGCGTTCTGGACACGGGATATGGCCTTCTCGTTTCCTGGAATGTTGCGAGAGGAGTAGATGATGAGATCGCCCTTTGAAAAGTTGATGTCGGGATGGTCACCATCGGCGGCGCGGGAGAGGGCTGCGCGGGGCTCACCTTGCGATCCCGTCAGCATGACAACGATTTCATCGCGCTCCAGATAACCGAATTCCTCCTGGCCTAGATACTTAAAGTCAGGCGGCAGGTAGCCGGTATCGATCGCCACCTCAATGACACGGTGGAGGGCACGACCGGCGACGACGAGGTGGCGGCCGGCGGCTCTCGTCGCGTTGGCAACCGCAAGCACGCGGCCGACGTTGGAGGCGAACGTGGTGACGGCGACGCGGTGCGGTGCCTTCTTGATGATCTCCGTCAACTTGTCGGCGACGTCGGTCTCCGATGGGGAGACGCCGTCGCGAAGAACGTTGGTTGAATCACAAACGAGTGTTTGGACACCCTCCTTGCCAAGGGACTGCAGTTTATCGCCATCTATAGGCACGCCGGTCATGGGACCAGGATCGATTTTCCAATCGCTGGTATGAAAGGTGAGTCCGTGCCTTGTGCGGATCGCCAGAGCCGATGTCTCTGGAATCGAGTGGGTCATGCTGAGAAATTCAAGATCAAAGGGCCCAACATCAAAGCGTCCATCGATCGGAATTTCGTTCAAATCCGGACGAAGGCGCCCGCCAAATTCCGCCAGCTTTGCCTTCAGCATTCCCATTGTGAAAGGAGTGGCGAAGACCGGCGCCTGTAGCTCGGGCCAAAGCTCGATCATAGCGCCGATGTGGTCCTCGTGAGCATGCGTAATGACGATCCCCGACAGCGCATGCTTTTCGGCGACAATGAAACGGAGGTCAGGAAGGACGACGTCGACGCCTGGTTCATGGGGCCCTGGAAATGTAATTCCGAGATCAACCATCAGCCACTGACGGTTCCGGGGTGGTCCCAGCCCATAGAGGTAGCAGTTCATTCCAATCTCGCCCAACCCCCCTAGGGCAAGGAAGACAAGCTCATCGCGTCGGTCACTGGACTGGGGCGGCATTCAATTCCTTTCTTGGAGTATGCATTGAAACAAGAATACTCCGTGATCGCATCAAGAGGCATATCAGTATGAAATAGAATCCGCCCGCGCTCCAGGTCCAGAGGCTTGCTGATTGGTCCCTACTCTTCCATGCCCGGAGCCGATACGTCCCCAAAAGTTATCCGTCGAAGCCGTCCGCCTGCCTCCGTTAGGAGTAGTGCGCCGTCGGTATCGAGGCCAGAAAACTCACCGTGACGAACGTTCGTGCCTGTGGTGACCGCTATTCTGGAGCCGAGTGGCATACTTTGCGCCAGCCAACTTTCTCGGAGGTGCGTGAACCCATCAGGTGAGGCGAGAACTTGGAAGGCGGATCTCGTGGCAGTGTCGAGATGTTCGCGCAATGCGCTAGGCGTGGTGTGAACTCCATTCGCCAGCAAGCTGGTTGCGGGGCGGTCCGGGATATCCGGGGCCGCAGCGATGTTAACGCCGAAACCGAGGACACCGCGGTACGAGCCCTGCGTTATTGCGGTGGTTTCCACCAGCACGCCCGCGCATTTGGCATGGGCGATGAGGAGGTCATTTGGCCATTTGAGAACAGGTCGGACGGTCGTTGTCTGGGGCGACGCCGCGGCGACGGCATTGACAGCTTCGGCCAGGGCGATGCCGGCAAGCAGCGAGACGTGCATGATTTCTTCAGGCTCATACCACAAAGGCAGGAGGAGGCTGGCGTGCAGGTTGCCATCCAGGCTGCACCACTGGCGGCCAAGGCGTCCGCGACCGGCTGTCTGGCGGTCGGCCATGACCCAAATGGGGCCTTCGTCTCCCTTTTCGCCAATGCGCACCGCTTCAGCATTGGTGGAGCCTGTCTCGCCCAGGTGAATGAGGGGCGTTTGCGGACACGCTAAAAAGGGGTCCTGCATGTCACTCAAAGTCGCAGCGAATTCGCCGCAGCCTCAGCAGCGGCCACGATGGGACCGCCAAGCTGGGGAATGGCAAACGCGAAAATGAAGATCAGCGCGGCCCCCATGACAATTGCGAGATTGGCGGAGACAGGGACGAACTTCTCCTGCGGTTCGTCAAAGAACATGATTTTGACGATGCGTAGATAATAGTAGGCGCCGATTACGCTGGCGATGACACCGATAACGGCGAGCGGGTAGAGGCCGGCTTGGACAGCGGGCCAGAAGACATAAACCTTGGCCCAGAACCCCGCCAGTGGTGGAATGCCTGCTAGTGAGAACATCAGCATGGCCAGTGTGAAGGCCAGCAAAAGGTTGTTTTGAGCGAGGCCTGCAAGTTGGTCGATGTCCTCAATCATCTCGTCGCCGCGCTGCATGGCGAGAATGCAGGCGAAGGTTCCAAGCGTCATGACAAGGTAGATCAACAGGTAGACAAGGACACCTTGCGCGCCTTCGGTTGTGCCTGCGGCCAGGCCGACGAGTGCGAAACCAATGTGCCCGATGGATGAATACGCCATTAGACGCTTGATGTTGTTCTGGCCGATGGCGGCAAAGGCGCCCAGCAGCATCGAGGCAATGGAGATGAACCAGATGATCTGCTGCCATTGTTGTTCCAGACCCGGGAAGGCGCCGCCAAGCACACGCAGTAGCAGTCCCATGGCCGCCATCTTGGGTGCGGCTGCAAAGAACGCGGTGACCGGTGTGGGCGCGCCCTGATAGACGTCCGGGGTCCACATATGGAACGGAACGGCGGAGATCTTGAAGGCCAGGCCGACAAGCAAGAACACCAAGCCAAATATGAGACCGATGTTTTCGGACGGCGGTGCGGCCTGCGCGACGTTGGCGATTTCCAGGAAACTGGTGGAGCCGGTGAACCCATAAATCAGGGAAGCGCCGTAGAGGAGCATGCCGGAGGACAATGCGCCGAGCACGAAGTACTTGAGGCCGGCCTCACTGGAGCGGACGTTATCGCGGTTCATCGCGGCAAGCACATAAAGAGCCAGGCTCTGCAATTCGACGCCCAGGTAAAGGGCGATTAAGTCATTCGCCGAGACCATCATCATCATGCCGACGCAGGCCAACAGCATGAGGATGGGGTACTCGAACTTCATCAATCCCTTTTGGCGCAAGAAATCAAACGACAGCAGCATCGCCACGGCGGTTCCACCGAGGATCAACAGCTTCAGGAAGCGGGAGAATTGGTCAACGACGAAGGAGCCGTTGAACAGTGTCTGGGTGGCCGGAGGCTGGAGGGCGATGATCGTCGCGGCGCCGATCATGAAGGCAATCGAGAGCCACCCAATAAATGCTCCATTATGATCGTTGTCTTCGCTGAACGCGCCGAGCATCAACAGCAGCATGGCGGCAACCGCCAGCAGCATCTCTGGAAAGGCCGGGGCGTAGATTAGTAAGTGCTGCATCGGTTCGCGCCTTTGGGATCACTGGGCGTTGAGGGCGGTGGATTGGGAAACCGCAGCCTCAAAGTTTGTGACAAGCTGCTTTACGGATACGGCCATGACATCGAGAAGCAGGGCCGGGTAAAAGCCGAATAGAATCGTGAGGATCACGAGCGGCGCCATGATTGCGATTTCCCGGGGGTTCATGTCCGGGATCGCCTTCAGGCTGGCCTTTTCAAGGGCGCCAAAGACGACACGGCGATAGAGATAGAGGGCATAAGCGGCCGACAGGACCACACCGGTCGTGGCGAGGAACGCGAACGTGGTGTTGGCGCCAAAGGCCCCGACCAGGGTCAGAAACTCGCCAACGAATCCCGACGTACCCGGCAGTCCGACATTGGCCATGGTGAAGACCATCAAAACGGCTGCATAAATTGGCATTCGATCCGCCAATCCGCCGTAGGCTGCGATCTCTCGGGTATGCATTCGGTCGTAGATAATTCCTACGCACAGGAATAGAGCGGCGGAAACGATCCCGTGAGAAAGCATCTGGAAAATCGCACCATCGATGCCCTGCTGGCTGAAGGTGAATATGCCCAGGGTGACAAAGCCCATGTGGGCCACGGACGAATAGGCAATCAGCTTCTTGATATCCTCCTGCGCCAGAGCGACGAGTGAGGTGTAGATGATGGCAATGACGGAAAGAGTGAAAACGAAGGGCGCAAGCTCCTGACTGGCGATCGGGAACATCGGCAACGAGAAGCGCAGGAAGCCATAGCCGCCCATCTTCAGGAGAATGCCCGCCAGGATGACCGAGCCGGCGGTCGGCGCTTCAACGTGAGCATCGGGTAGCCAGGTATGCACCGGCCACATCGGCAACTTAACGGCAAACGACGCCAGGAAGGCCAAGAACAGCCACCATTGCATTTCTCGGGAGAACTTGGTGGCGCCCACTTCGATCAGCGTGGGAATGTCGGCGGTGCCGGCGGTCGAGAACATGGCAAACATGGCCAGCAGCATCAAGACCGAGCCGAGTAGCGTATAGAGGAAGAACTTGAAGCTGGCATAGACCCGGCGCTGGCCGCCCCATACGCCGATGATGAGGAACATCGGAATGAGGCCAGCTTCGAAGAACAGATAGAACAGCATCAAGTCGAGGGCGCAGAAGACGCCAATCATCAGCGTTTCCAGCACCAGGAACGCGATCATGTATTCCTTGACGCGGTGCTGAACAGAGTCCCAGCTCGCCAATATGCAAAGCGGCATCAGGAACGTTGTTAAGATCACAAACAGCATCGAAATGCCGTCGACGCCCATCTTGTAACGAAATGGACCGATCCATGCGGCATCTTCGATGAACTGGAAGTCGGCGGTCCGCGGGTCGAAGTTGATCCAGATAAGCAGCGAAATCGCGAAGGTGAATATCGTCGTGTAGAGTGCCGTGTGGCGCGCATTGCGATCGCCGCCCGCGTTCCTAGGAAGGAATGCGATGAATAGCGCGCCAAGCAGCGGCAGGAAGGTAACGATCGAGAGGATCGGCGAGGTCACTACGGTCATTGGCCGCCTCCACCCGTGAGATAGGATCGCAGGAAGAAGGTGAGGAAGGCCGCGACACCGATCAGCATCGCGAAGGCGTAGTGATAGATGTAACCCGTCTGTAGCTTGACGGCGCGGTCGGTGGTCCATTGGACGGTGCTAGCGGTGCCGTCGATGGTGCCGTCGATAATGGCTCCATCACCGCCCTTCCAAAGCAGGCGACCCAACGCCATGGTCGGTTTGACGAACAGCCAGTCGTAGAGCTCGTCGAAGTACCACTTGTTGAGCAGGAACAGATAAATCGGCCGGAAGGTCCGCGCGGTGGCTTCGGGCAACCATGGAGCGCTCATGTAGTCTAGCCACGACAGGCCAAAGCCCGCCGCCATGGCGATGAAGGGCGCCCAATAGACCCACTCAGGGATCCCATGGATTTCATGCATGATGTGATTGTCCGGCGCCTCATAGATCGAACTGGCCCAGAATTCCTTATAGTGATGGCCTATAAATTCTCCTGCGAAGATAAAGCCCGCTGCGATGGAGCCGAGCGCAAGAACGGCAAGCGGAACGAGCATTGTCCACGGGCTCTCATGGGCGTGCTTATAGACATCCGGTGCCGCCCGGGTCTTGCCGTGGAAGGTCATGAAGATCAAACGCCAGGAATAGAATGAGGTTAGGAAGGCCGCGAACGTGACAATCCAGAATACGGTTTTGGGCAGGGCCGGCGCCGCGTAAGCGGCCTCGATGATGGCGTCCTTGGAGTAGAAGCCGGCAAAGCCGATGAGGTGAGGGAAGCCGACTCCGGTGAGGGCCAGGGTCCCAATGATCATCGCGTAGTAGGTGAGCGGGATCTTTGAGGCGAGGCCGCCCATGTTGCGCATGTCCTGCTCGTGATGCATGGCGTGGATTACCGAACCCGATCCGAGGAACAAAAGCGCCTTAAAGAAAGCGTGCGTGAACAGGTGGAAGATCGCTGCGCCATAAGCCCCCAGGCCGCAGGCCACGAACATGTAGCCAAGCTGCGAACACGTCGAATAGGCAACCACGCGCTTGATATCATTTTGCACAAGCCCGACGGTCGCGGCGAAGAAAGCCGTGATGGCGCCGACGTAGAGAACAACATCCCGGGCGAGGTGGGCATGCTCAAATAGAGGCGAGAGGCGTGCGACCATAAAGACGCCGGCGGTGACCATGGTGGCGGCGTGGATGAGGGCGCTAACCGGTGTTGGGCCCTCCATGGCGTCCGGTAGCCAGGTATGAAGCAGGAACTGCGCCGACTTGCCCATGGCACCCATGAATAGGAGCAAGCAAATCACGGTCAGGGTATCAAGCTGGAAGCCGAGGAATTCCATCGGCTGGCCTTCCATGCCCTTGGCCGCCTCGAAGATCGTGTCGAGATTGACCGAGTTGAAGACCATGAAGCAGCCGAAAATGCCGAGTGCGAAGCCGAAGTCACCGACGCGGTTGACGACGAATGCCTTGATGGCGGCCGCGTTGGCCTCGGGCTTGTGATACCAGAATCCGATCAGAAGATAGGATGCCAGCCCGACCCCCTCCCAGCCGAAGAACATCTGGACGAGGTTGTCGCTGGTGACCAGCATGAGCATGGAGAAGGTGAACAGCGACAAGTATGAGAAGAACCGCGAGCGGGCGGGATCATCATGCATGTAACCGATGGAATACAGGTGGACGAGGGCCGATACGGTCGTGACGACGACCAGCATCACCGAGGTCAGTGTGTCGATGCGCAAGGACCAGGCGGCTTCAAGCTCACCGGACGTAATCCAGCGCATGATCGGGACGCGGGCGGTTTCGTGATTGTAGCCCACCTGAATGAATACGATCCAAGAGAGCAGTGCCGCTATCATCAACAATGCTGTTGTGATGATCTCCGAAGGGCGGTCGCCGATAAGCCGGCCGAAGAGCCCAGCGATAAGTGCGCCGGCGAGTGGCAGGAAGACTATGGCGAGATAGATCATGGTCGGCTTCCTAACCTCAACCCTTCATCATGTTGATCTGATCGACGTCGATGGAGCCGCGGTTGCGGAAGTAGACGACGATAATGGCAAGCCCGATGGCGGCCTCGGCGGCGGCCACGGTCAATACGAACAGCGCGAAGACCTGTCCGGTGAGGTCCTGAAGATAAAAGGAGAACGCGACGAGGTTGATGTTGACCGCGAGCAGCATGAGTTCGACCGACATCAAGATGACGATCACATTCTTGCGGTTGAGGAAGATGCCGAAGATGCCAAGCGTGAACAGGCACGCTGCAACGGTGAGGTAGTGTCCGAGGCCGATTTCCATTTCTTATGTCCTCATCCCGTCCAGCGTTGCGCGGAGGTTTGCGTGAAGAGCATCATTTGGGACCCTCCGTGGATGGGAGAACGGCGTTGCCAGGCGCGACCTCGACAACCTCGATGGCGGTCTTGGGTGAGCGGGCAACCTGTTCGGCCACAGACTGGCGCTTAACGCCTTCCTTGTGACGAAGAGTGAGCACGATGGCGCCGATCATCGCGACCAACAGCACCAGGCCGGCCGCTTGGAAGAAGTAGACGTACTTGGTGTAGATGACGCGTCCCAGTGCGGTCGTATTGTCGATTCCAGAGCCGGTCGAGGGCATTGCCGTTTGAACGTTGCCGCCAACTCCGACGTCAAAACCGTATACGAGGAAGAGTGCGGCCAGTTCGAGCAGTACGACGCCCCCTATCAAGGCGCCGACGGGGGCGTTCTTGATGAAGCCGGCCTTGAGTTCGGCGAAGTCGACGTCGAGCATCATGACGACAAACAAGAACAACACCGCAACCGCGCCGACGTAGACGATGATCAACAGCATCGCCAGGAATTCAGCGCCTAACAGAATGAACAGACCCGCCGCATTAAAGAACGTGAGGATCAAGAAGAGCACCGCATGCACCGGGTTGCGGGCGATGATCACCATGGCGGCCGATGAGACGCTCAAAATGGCGAATAGATAGAAGAAAAGTGCCTTGATCATTCCATCCTCATCCGCCGTCCGTTTCGTTTTCACTCTGGCGCCGGGCCAGTTCCTGTTTGACGCGTGCGTAATGTCCGAGCCACAGCTTGCGCGTCTTGACGCTGCGCCACGGGATGTAGACGAATAGCCCGGCTGCGGCGAGTGCAAGATAGACGAGCCAGCTCATCCCGCCGACGTAATAAATAGTCCAGCCTGACCAGCCGATGAGGCCCAGAGCCGCGAGCAGCATAAGGACATGAAGAATGGTCCGGTTGGTTTCATGCCGGACCTGGTCCATTGCCATTTCGCCGTACTGGCCGAGTTCCTCATCGGTCAACACATGGAGCAGCCCGGTCCAGTTCTCACCGGTATTTTGCATCGAGCTCAAGATTCTTTGCGATCTCCCTCTCCCAGCGATCGCCGTTCAAAAGCAGCTTTTGCTTGTCGTAGAAAAGCTCCTCGCGGGTTTCAGTTGCAAATTCGAAGTTCGGTCCTTCGACGATGGCATCGACCGGGCAGGCTTCCTGGCAGAGACCGCAGTAGATGCACTTCGTCATATCGATGTCGTAGCGCGTGGTGCGCCGTGTTCCGTCATTGCGGCGCGGACCTGCCTCGATGGTAATGGCCTGGGCCGGACAGATCGCCTCGCACAGCTTGCATGCAATGCAGCGTTCTTCGCCGTTGGGGTAGCGACGCAGGGCATGCTCGCCACGAAAACGCGGTGATAGCGGACCCTTCTCAAACGGGTAGTTGAGCGTGAATTTGGGACGGAAGAAGTACCGCATCGTCAAGAAGAATGCCGATACGAACTCGGTGAGGAACAGCGATTTGACAGCCTGGGCAACGGCCATGATTCAACTCCCTATTTCACCAGCATGGGTCCCACAAAGAACCCCGCAACCGGAAAGATCACCAGATCGATGAGGGCTGCTATACGGATCGCCTTTGCGGACGTTTGCGGGTCCTTGGCATCAGGCATGGTCTCGATGCGGTTAGCGAGCACGCGGAGTCCGATATAGCCTGTAATTCCAATGACGGCGCCGATGAGAGCTCCTGTCAGTGCCGGGCTCAAGGGGCTCATACCAAGCCTCCATACTGAAGCACACCGGCGACAACCACGACCATCAGCAGCGACAGGGGCAGGAAGACTTTCCAGCCAAGGCGCATCAACTGGTCATAGCGATATCGCGGCACCATCGCCTTGACCATGGCGAACATGAAGAAGACCGCGACGATCTTGAGAATGAACCAGAATATACCCGGGATCCAATTGAAAGGGGCGATGTCCAGCGGGGGCAGCCAGCCGCCAAGAAAGAGGATCGTCGTGAGCGCACACATGGTGACAATGGCGACGTACTCACCCAGCATGAAGAGCAGGTAGGGGGTCGAAGAGTACTCCACCATGAAACCGGCGACGAGTTCTGATTCAGCTTCTGGCAGATCAAAAGGCGGGCGATTGGTTTCGGCCAAGGCGGAAATGAAGAACACAACGAACATCGGCAGCAAGGGAAGCCAGTACCAGTCAAGCAGGGAGTTGGGTAGACCGACCGAGCTTCCGATGCCTTGCCTTTGGGCATTGACAATTTCTGTCAGGTTCAGTGAGCCGGCGCATAGCAGCACAGTAATGATGACGAGGCCGATAGAGACTTCATAGGACACCATCTGGGCCGCCGAGCGAAGCGATCCCATGAATGGGTACTTCGAGTTTGAAGCCCAGCCTCCCATGATGATGCCGTAAACGCCAAGCGATGAGATTGCCAGCAGGTACAAGATGCCGACGTTGAGGTCGGAGATGACCCAGCGGCCCCAGCTGTTTTCATCGAGCGGAATTACAACCCATGCCGTCAATGCCAAGGTTGCCGTAGCAACGGGCGCAAGCAGAAAAACCGCTTTGTCAGCGCCGGCTGGGATGACGGGTTCCTTGAATACGAACTTAAGCAGGTCAGCGAAGGATTGCAGAAGGCCAAATGGCCCGACGACATTGGGGCCCTTGCGCATTTGGACCGCAGCCCAGACCTTGCGGTCCATCAGAAGCAAGAAGGCGATGATGAGGAGCAACACGACCATGACGACCGCGCTGGCGAGGATATGAATGCCCAGCCAGATGGCGTAGTCGAGCCAGATGTTGCCGGTTTCTAGAAACATGCCTTCCGGCTCCCCTTGTATCTATTCGGCGGCGCGAAGCTGACCGGTGGACATCTTTTCAGCCTTGAGTGCGCTTAACTCGGCCATGATTCCCGAGGCTCGCGCGATCGGGTTTGTGAAGTAGAAATCTTTGATCCGATTAACGAAGGGCGCGTCACTTAACGAGCCTTGACGTTCGGCAAGTTGATTCAGGCTATCGTCGCCATGAGGGCCGATTTCGTCCAAGCGCTGGAAGTGGGGAGCAGCCTTATATATCGCAGCGCGCAACTGCTGGAGTCGATCGTAGGGGAGGGTCTTTCCAACCTCTGCCGACAAGGCGCGCAAGATCGTCCAGTCTTCCTTGGCTTCACCGGGAGCGAAGATGGCTTTCTGCGTCATTTGCGTGCGGCCTTCGGTGTTGAGATAGGTCGCGCTCTTTTCCGTGTAGGCGGCACCCGGAAGAATGACATCCGCGCGGTGTGCACCGGCATCGCCGTGAGTGCCTTGATAGATCACGAAGGCCTGGCCAAGTTCGCCCATGTCGAATTCATCGGCACCCAGCAAATAGACGACATCGATTTCTCCAGCCCCAGCGCCGGCGATCACGCCAGCAGTGTCGCGGCCGCCTTCGGCGGGCACCAATCCTAGATCAAGGCCCGCCGCCCTGGCGGCTGCCGAATGGAGAATATTGAAGACCGCGCGGCCGGTTTGCAGGCCCTCTTGAGCGGCGGCGGCAATTCTTGCTGCCTCAGCCAAGACGGCTTGACCGTCAGGGCGGGTGTAGGCGGCCGGGCCGACAATGATCATTGGGGCACTTGCCTGGCGGAGTATGCCGCTGAACATATGGCTGCCGCTGGCGAGTTCGGAGAGTTTGTCGGGTGTGTCTCCGATCCATTCATAGGCGTAGGTCAGCGGGGCCTGCTCGCCGATGAGACCTATGGAGACGCCGCCGTTGCGCCAGCGCCTGCGAATGCGCGAATTGAGAACCGGGGCTTCAAGGCGGGGGTTGGTCCCGACAAGCAATATCGCATCGGCGCCATCGATGCCCTCGATTGTCGAGTTGAATAGGTAACTTGGTCGTCCAAAGGACGGATGGAGGACCTCTCCTGGTGCGCGGCAGTCAATGCTCTTGATGCCCAATCCGCTCATGAGATTCTTCATGGCGAACATCTCTTCGGCACCGGCTAGATCGCCCGCGATGGCGCCAACACGCTCGGGGGGCGTCGATTTGAGTTTTTCTGCGACAAGGGCCAGGGCTTCTTCCCAGCTGGCTGGAACCAGCCGGCCGTCGCGGCGAATGTAGGGCTTGTCGAGGCGCTGGGTTCTCAAGCCGTCGCAGACATGACGGGTCTTGTCCGAGATCCATTCCTCGTTCACGGAGTCATTGTTGCGCGGCAGGATGCGCATGACTTCAGCGCCACGGGTATCGACGCGGATGTTGGAACCAACGGCATCCATTACGTCGATGCTTTCGGTCTTCTTCATTTCCCAGGGCCTGGCGTTATGGGCCCAAGGCCGGTGCGTGAGCGCGCCGACGGGACAGAGGTCGACGGCATTGGCGCTCATCTCAGACAGGATGCCGTTTTCGAGATAGGTCGTGATTTCGGCATCTTCGCCGCGGCCGGCGAGGCCCAGCTCTTCGACACCGGCGATTTCGGTCATGTAACGCACACACCGCGTACAGTGGATACAGCGCGTCATGATGGTCTTGATCAGCGGCCCGATGTATTTGTTTTCAACAGCGCGCTTGTTTTCCTGGTAGCGCGAACCGCCAATACCGTAGGCCATGGCTTGGTCTTGTAGGTCGCACTCGCCGCCCTGGTCACAGATCGGACAGTCCAGGGGATGATTGATGAGCAGGAATTCCATCACCCCTTCGCGCGCCTTTTTGACCACCTGCGAAGTGGTGTGGATGACGTTGGGACTGCCGTCCTTGTTTGGCCGCAGGTCGTTGACCGTCTGGGCGCATGACGCCACGGGCTTCGGCGCCCCCTCAACCTCAACGAGGCACATGCGGCAGTTGCCGGCGATCGAAAGGCGTTCGTGGTAGCAAAACCGAGGGATCTCCGCGCCAGCCATTTCGCAGGCTTGCAGCAAGGTGATCCCGTCTTCAACTTCGATCTCAGTGCCGTCGACGATCAGCTTCTTCGGCATTACCGCTCCTTCGAGAGATGGCCGCCATTTGCGCCGGGCTTAGGTGGGAACGCATGGGCCGTGTCTGGCGATAGACTGAGCATTATGGCATACCATATGCCACGATGGCCGTGCACTCTGTTTTCGTACCGCGTTGCAAAGCTTTAGAAAAGCGCGACATTTGGACTGGAAACGAGAATTTTTCGCGGGGCGCGCGACTGGGCCTGGGCGGCTACTCCGCAGCTTCTGCATGGTTTGCGCGATAGGTGTCTATCCTGTCTTCGATCTCATGACGGTAATGGCGTATCAAGCCCTGGATGGGCCAAGCGGCAGCGTCTCCAAGAGCGCAGATGGTGTGCCCCTCGACCTGCTTGGTCACATCCCACAGCATGTCTATTTCGCGTTTGTCGGCTTCCCCTTTGACGAGGCGCTCCATCACGCGCCACATCCAGCCCGTGCCTTCACGGCACGGGGTGCACTGGCCGCAGCTTTCGTGCTTGTAGAAATACGAGATGCGCGAGATCGCCTTGATGATGTCAGTGGACTTGTCCATGACGATGATCGCCGCGGTGCCCAGACCGGACTTGTGCTTGGAGAGCGTGTCAAAATCCATTGTCAGCTCGTCGCAGTCATCGCCAGGAATGCAGGGCACCGAAGATCCACCGGGAATGATCGCCTTGAGATTATCCCAGCCGCCCCGGACGCCGCCGGCGTGCTTGTCAAGCAATTCGCGTAAGGGAATGCCCATTTCATCCTCAACCACGCATGGCTGTTCGACGTGGCCGGAGATTTGGAAAAGCTTGGTGCCTGTATTGTTGGGTTTACCTAGGCTTGCGAACCAAGTTGCCCCACGACGCAGGATGTCTGGAACAACAGCAATCGATTCGACGTTGTTGACGGTGGTCGGCGCACCATAGAGCCCGCAGCCCGCGGGGAATGGCGGCTTGAGACGCGGCTGGCCTTTCTTGCCTTCGAGACTTTCGAGCAGCGCGGTTTCCTCGCCGCAGATGTAGGCGCCGGCGCCGTGATGCACAAACAGATCAAAGTCCCAACCATGCACATTGTTTTTTCCGATGAGATTGGCCTCGTAGGCCTGGTCCACGGCCGCCTGGAAGCGTTCGCGCTCACGGATGTATTCACCGCGGAAATAGATGTAGCTGGTGTGGGCGCGCATGGCGAAGGAGGCCAGCAGGGCCCCTTCAATGAGCAAATGCGGATCGTGCCGGCAAATCTCGCGGTCCTTGCAGGACCCCGGCTCGGATTCGTCCGCGTTGATAACGAGGTATGAAGGCCGCGGGTCATTCTTGGGCATGAACGACCACTTGAGACCGGTCGGAAAACCGGCGCCGCCGCGTCCGCGCAGGCCAGATGCCTTGATTTCGTCGATGATCCAGTCGTGGCCCTTGTCGATCAGGGCCTTGGTGCCGTCCCAGGCGCCGCGTGAGCGGGCGCCCTCCAGGCCCCAGTCCTGGAAGCCGTACACGTTCTTGAAGATGCGGTCTTTGTCAGCGAGCATATCGCTTCAACTCCAGAAAATGCGGCGGGCAAAATAGCCCATTGCGATGGCCAGCGCAGCGCCGAAAATGAGCCAGAACGGATCGCCGGTATGAAACGCCATATACACCGCTATCAGCAGGACGGTGAAGGGGACGAGCAGCACGGCGACAACTTCGCTCATCAGTCGCTTTTCTCCGCCGCGAGTGCCTTAGCCTGAGCAATCCAGTCCTCGCGATCAATGCGCCCCTTGAAGCTGAGATAGTTGTCGACCCACGCAATGGTTTCCGGTCCCCACTGGGCGATCTGGTCGAAATGATAGATGCCGAGTGTATTGAGCGTGTTTTCCAGCTTGGGTCCTACGCCACTGATGCGCTTTAGATCGTCGGCCTTGCCATCTCGCGGAGCTTCAAGCGCTACGGGCTTGGCGTCATCGGATATGACGGCTGCGGGCTGGGCAATTTCAGCGACAAGTGACGTCTCGACCGCGGCAGGCTGCGTTGCGGCGGCCGAGGGCATTGCTGTCGCATACTCTCGCAGTGTGGTGGGACCCGCCGACGGACAAGAGGCCCTGCGACCGGTTTGTGAGCCTGGATCGGGAGGATTGCCTGCGGCGAAGGCGTCAAGGACACCTTCAAAACTTTCGGCGGTCAGATCCTCATACGTGTCCTTCCAAATCTGCACCATGGGCGCGTTGGCACAGGAGCCCAGGCATTCGACCTCCTCCCACGAAAAATTCCCGTCGGCAGACAGTTCGTGGGGGGTCTTGGCGATCTTGCGCTTGCAGACTGTAATGAGGTCTTCTGAGCCTCGTAGCATGCACGGGGTCGTGCCGCAGACCTGGACGTGCGCGATCTTGCCCACCGGTGATAGCTGGAACATCGTGTAGAAGGTCGCAATTTCGTAGACCCGGATGTAGGCCATCCCAAGCATTTCGGCGACATAACGAATGGCTGGTTCCGGAAGCCAGCCCTCGTGCTGTTCTTGGGCCCGCCACAACAAGGGGATCACCGCGGAGGCTTGCTGACCTTGCGGGTACTTTGTCATCGTCGCTTGCGCCCAAGCGAGGTTTTCAGGCGTGAACTCGAAGCTTGTGGGCTGCTCAGGATGCAGACGTCGGACGGCCATCAGGGCTCCTCGTTCCAAACAATAGACGGGACATTAGGGCGTCGGCGGCGAAAGCCGCGCAGTCAACTAAGCGGATGTTAGCCTGGACGCAAGGCTTGGGACGATGGCGCCATTGGTAGCAGAGATCGCCAGCTTCGGGGCTCAGCGGCCTTATTGGCGCTCGTCGGACCTATCGGTGCTGAATAATTCCGTGGGAGATTTGCTCTGCCATCCCTCAATGCCGAACCCCAGGGGTATTGCATACCAGCCGATAACCAGCATGAAGGCGGCGAGCGGGGCAAGAAAAAGTGAGATCTGGGAGCCTACCCGCAGGAAGCCGGTCCAGAAGATTGCCAATATGACCCCGCAAGCGAAGATTATCCAGCCGCCGTATTCGGAACCGACAGCGACGGCAAATCCGGCTCCACACAGGACGGAGGCCAAGCCAATAAGTATGGGGACTCCGGGCAGATCGGCGTGTAGCGCACCCATTGGCCAGTTGTATCTGCGCGCAAAGAACCTGTAGGTGGCCAGGCTCAAGCCCCACCCCAAGGCGGCGATTGCCAGCAAGAACAGGTTGTTGACCATCATTTTGTGTCTCTTTCGGCTGTGTCGGCTCCTGGACGTCGCAGAGGTGCGGATGCGCCTTCTTGCGCGGCGGGGCCACAAACGCATTGATGCCAGCAAGGGATCAATTGAGCCAGGATGAAATCAATCTCGCGGTTAACCTACTTTTTCGCGATCGGCACGGCGCCGCCAGACGGCAAGTCCCAGCACCAGACAGAACACACCTGCCCCGGTGTGAAACGCAATGGCCAGGGGCGGTCCATTATTGGTCAAGACAATCAGGGCATCCGCCCAGCACACGAGGACGCCCGTGAGCAACCACAAGGCCAGCGCCCGCCACTCCCGTAGCAGGGCAAATAGGACAGCTAAAGCGCCGAGCCACAGATCCCGAAGGCCGATGACGTAGTGAAGGGCCGGTCCTTGCGGGGCCTCGCTGAGGCCGAAGGTGAACGCGGCATCGTATGGAACCAGCAGAAATCTAACACCAATGACGAACAAGAGGGCGCCAGCGAACACACCCAACCAAACGAGATGACTTGCTTTCGTGCCTTCGGCCACTGTTTGCCTCGCTTAGTCGAGTGCCCAGGTTACCGTGACGGTGGCGGAGAGGCTTTGCTGGCCGGATTCAATGGGCACGGCGGAAGCAGCTGTGCGGGTGGCCTCAAATGTCGGCCTGGGTCCGTCGGTCGTGGCAACACCTTCGCGGATGACTTGGACCTCTCCCAATTCCGCTCCAGCGGCTTTAGCAATCAACTCAGCCCGGCGCCGTGCATTCTTGACCGCCTGCGTGCGGGCTGAATCCTTCAGGATTTCGGCATTCGACACTTCGAAACTCAGTCCTCGCATTTGATTGGAGCCAAGACTAATGACCTTGTCTAGAATCTCGCCCAGCTTGCCAAGGTCCCGGATCATCGCGCTGACTTCATTGGTCACCTGATAGCCCACGAGTTCAGGCGGGCGCCCATCGCGGTTGTGGTTGTAGCGCGGACTGACGTTGAAGTTGGTGGTCTGAATGTCCTTGGCTTCAACGCCCAGGGATTTCAGGCCATCGATGACATTGGCCATGGCCTCGGTATTGGCTGCAAGTGCAGCCCGCGCGGTCGTATCCTGGGTGACAACTCCAGTTTGGATCCGTGCGGCGTCGGGCTTTGTATGGATTGTTGCACTTGCTGAGACCGTTACGGTGCGGTCCATGTCATTGGCTCCGGCTGGTTGTTGGTGTGTGACGATGAGGAATGAAGCCAAGGCGAGAGCGGTCGCCGATCGGATGAACTGAAAGGTCATGAGTAGAAATTCCTCCAGTGGCGCAGACGGACAATTTCATTGCTTTTGTCGGATGAGAGCTAAACCCATAAGTTGTGCGAAATAGGTCGCGACTGCTGGGGGCGCGCGCAGAGCCAGGTCCGTAGAGAGATCGGGCGGGGCCGTTCAGACAATGGCATTGGCGACGCAGCTCGTACGAGGGCTTTATGTCTGGAACCGAACTCTGCTATGCAGGGGCCCCTTCGGGACAATGGGGGCCCGTAGCTCAATGGTTAGAGCTGGCGGCTCATAACCGTCTGGTTGCAGGTTCGAATCCTGCCGGGCCCACCATGCGTTCTTCCTTCCTTATCTGCTGAAATCGCGCCTACGATCCCAGAGCATCTGACCTTGGTCAGGATTCCTTGGGTTGTGTATCACACCACAGTCATGTGCATTTCCTAATCTCGAAACGGGTCGGTTGCCTTTGCCTCCCGACTCGCGCTCCGC
>JARFQY010000359.1 GCA_029287535.1 Filomicrobium sp. | reverse complement strand
CGCTGAACGCCTGCAACTTGAGCATGGCGCCATAGCTGACCAAATGCTGGCAATGCTATGCGATCGGATTGGCGCAAGCCCGTCGTCAGCCATCCACGCCGTGGCTCATCGCTGGCGATATGCCAGTGTCGCCCAAGCCCTGGGAGTGCCGTTCGTGCGCAACGACGATGCTACACTGTACCTGGGTGGCGACTGGTGCTTACAGGGGCGGATCGAGGCAGCTTGGACGAGCGGAACAGCGATTGCAGATGACCTTATAACAAATCTTTGAACGTCTCGTGATCAGAGTCGTTTGTGCTTTGAAGTTGGCCTTTACGACCGTGCACGCCAGGCGCTTGATCGGGTTTGACCATATAGATTTTCGCCGGCCTGAACTGTTTGTGGGATGCCTTGTCCTGACGGACGTTCAAGCCGTGGGCGGCTTGCGACGATCACCGTTACCGTCTGGTAAACTCTGCTGTTCTTCATGATAGGCAACAACGCGAGCGCGACGCGCGGGCTGGGTCCCTTATCAGCGTCGGCCTGTGTGCAATTTTGCTCGCAGGGGAAAGGCTGACTTTCACGTTTGCCGGTTGGCAAGGGCCGCTGCAATCGCCATGTGCCAACCGGGGTTGATTAAACGAGAGTTGCTGTGGTGCCGTCCAAGGAATTGAAAGGTATCGTAGACGCTTTGCGCCTAGCCTATCGCGACACCCGGCACGCCGCGGAAATGGATGCCCTCTATGGTCGCTTTCTCGCGCCCGGCGATCTAGCCTTCGATATCGGTTCGCTGGTCGGCAATCGGATTGGCTCCTTTCGCCGGCTCGGCGCTCGCGTCGTTGCCTTGGAACCAGGACCGCTCGCCAACCGCGCGTTGCGCTTGCTTTATGGTCGCGACCCAAATGTAACGCTGATTAGAGCTGCTTGTGGTGAGTCGGAAGGCGCAGTTCGTCTCAGCGTGAACTCCGAGAACCCCTCCGTCTCGACCGTTTCCGACGCCTTCATCGAGGCAGCCTGCGGCGCCGACGGCTGGCAGGGACAACGGTGGGATCGGACCATCGACGTCGCTTGCACGACGCTCGATACGCTAATTGGCGGGTGCGGCGTGCCGCAATTCATCAAGATCGACGTCGAAGGACACGAGGTAGAGGTGCTTTCGGGCCTGCGGACGCCCGTTGCAGCCGTATCGTTCGAATTCACGACGATCCAGCGCGAGATCGCGCACCGTTGCCTCAATCGACTGACTGACGTGGGGCCCTATCAATTCAATGTGTCGCTGCGCGAGGACAATCGGCTCATGTTCGAGCAGCCGGTAACCGCGTCGCAAATGGCCGCGTATGTGGACGGTCTCCCACATGAGGCCAATTCCGGAGACATCTTCGCGACGCTCTCAGGGTCATGACATTCAGTCTGGCATGCTGGCGTTGAGTTCGAGACAGCGCAGATGACGGATTCCTCTGTATCTCGACCGTGCTAGCGTCGAGGATCAGCTCTTGCCAAACCTCGCCAATGGGCCACGGGTGGCATTGGCAGACGCTTATCGGCGACCACAGCTCCACATCCAGCCCGAACAGATTCGTCAGCAAGCGCCTTGTGGTCACGTGGGCCGCGATCACGTCGATAGCTGCGAAGATCGGCTGCACGCCTGAGGCGCTCAGAAGTTGGGACAACCGTTCCCTGCCCGCGCGACGACGTCACTCGGCAGTTCTGACCAGCGCGGCCGGACATGCTGTGGGAGTCGGACTTTGCCCACGTCGGGGCCTGGCAGGGCCAGTGACTGCGCGGCGGCGATGGAGCCGTTTCCAATGCCGCCAAGCCTCGAGCGCGGGTTTCGACCACGTTTTATCAAGACACTGGCGGCGCTCAAAGCAGTCGATTATCTATTGCAATTAATTCTAGGCCATTCTCTTCGGGTTTCGTGGAAGTCGAATTAAGTCAGTGTTCGTGCTGTCGGAAATGTCGTCCGCGGTAGTTGGATCTACGGGTGGCGGCTTTGCATGTCACAATGTAAGACCGCTCCGTTGGTTGCTGGCGTCTTGGCGGACCCGGCAGGCACGGGACGTGATATCAGCGTGCAGGGCTGATCCGAGTGTCGCTTCAGGGATGGCCTTTGTGCTTTGGTTCGTTGAGAGTGATCCGGAGCGGGTCCTGCCGGGTAGAATGACAAGTGATGAAATAAAGCAAAATATCTGTTGGCGGAACATTTTGGAAAGGCAAAGATGCGCATACGATCATTCCTATTGACGATAGGTGGCGCTGCATTGCTGGTGGTGGCGCTACTTCATGGCGGCGCCCAAGCTGCCCCCGAGGGCTGGAAGTGCTCTTACGGCATTACTCCGCCCTACCTTCGTGGTTCGAAGATCTACTACTCGTGCTCCGGCAAGAGCCTGACCGAGACGAGAGCGCGGGCGCGGGCACAATGCCGCCGCCTCAATGACTGCGAAGTGGGCGCCTGCATTCCGCTGAATTACGCCCCGCGTCCATCCTGTGGGCGCGATTGACTGTTCTTGCAGAGCAGCTCCTGCGCGCGTAGGTCGGTTGAATGGTTAGGATTAGCAGGCCTTCTGACCTCGCGGCATAACCTGCAAACAAGCCTGCGTTAGCGACTGAGTTAAGTGCCGGTCCAGTTTCTTCGTGCCCTCCAATGACATCGAGCGACTGCGGGAGCCGGCAACGGAGCAAGCGAAGCGCGCGGGCGACGCCAGTGACGCGTCTCGCGAAAACCTGTAGTGTTGGCGTCATCATGGTCAGACTGAGTGATCTCACGCCTGAGGATGCGGAGCACCTTCTCGCGAAGGATTGTCCGCGGTTCGCCACCGAGCCGTTCGTGACGGGGCCGCCCCTGAGGGAGCGGCGCGTTGCGATCGTGACGACGGCTGGCCTGCACCTCGCGGGACACGCGACGTTCGAACTGCGCGATACGAGCTATCGCGTCATCCCGGGCGGAACGCCGAGCGACCGGATCACAATGAGCCACTCGTCGGTCAATTTCGACCGATCTGGCTTCCAGCAGGACATCAACATCGTCTTTCCGATCGATCGCCTGTGCGAACTGGCCGAGGCGGGCGAGATCGGGACGGTTGCCGATTTCCACTATTCTCTGATGGGGGCCGGCTGGGAGCCGCACGAGATCGCCGACACGGCCCACCAGATCGCCGGCCTGCTGAAGGAAGACGAGGTCAATGCGGCGCTGCTCGTTCCGGTCTGACCGAACTGCACCCGCGCCGTCGGCGCGATTGCCCACTACATCGAGGAAGAAGGGGTTCCGACGACCGGCATAAGCTTGGTGCGCGAGAATACTGAGCAGATCCGGCCGCCGCGGGCACTTTGGGTACCGTTTCCGCTCGGACGACCGTTTGGCGCGCCGCACGATGCCGCCTTCCAGCGCGATGTCGCGAGATGCGCGCTCACCCTGCTCGAACGCCGGGACGGGCCGGTCATCCTCGAGGATTTCGCGAGGGATGCGCCGGGACAGGACGGTGAAACCGACATGGAGGGCATGGTCTGCCCGGTGCGTTTGCCGCGGCCAGACCCGATGGGTCAGTCCACGACCATCACCGATATTAAACGGGAAATGGCACAGCTTGCGCCGTGGCGGGAGAGGTTTTTGACCGCAAACGGGCGCACGATCGTCGGCATCAGCGGGATGGCGATCGAAGAGGCGGTCGCGTTCCTCGGCACCGTCCTGGAGACCGGCAGAAGTGACCCCGTCGATGATGGTGATCTTGGCCTGGCCGTTCGGAACACGACCGAGGATTTGCGCAACTGGTATGTCGAGGCTGCCTCGGCGCGGCCAGGCGGTGCTGCGTCAGGGGAACTGCTCGCGGACTGGTTCTGGGGTGAAACTGCGGCCGGCGCGTTGATCCTGGCGCTGCATCCGGTTGCGCTGGCGAGCGAAAACAGCGGTTTTCGGCACGTTGGGGAGCGCGCCCTCGTGCCGCGAGCACAGCAGCACAGGCTGGCCGACTGAGTTCACTCACTCATCAGCGCCGTGCTGCTTTCGAGGAGCGCCGGAACCGGCTCCGGTTTGAGACGCGTATTGCAAACAGCACGCACTGCCGGCGCCGTTGGTGGCACGAAGGCCCCTTCGATGGTGGCGGTCAGGCTTCATTGAGCCCTTGGCCGGGATAGGGGTGCGTGTCGATCCAGTGGCGCGCGATATCGGCGCGACGCGTGATCCACACGCCCTCGTGCTTCATCATGTGATCGAGCAGGCGTTCCAGGCCGATTGCCCGCGCCGGATGTCCGATCAGGCGCATGTGGAGGCCGACCGACATCATCTTGGGATGGGTCGCGCCTTCGCGGTAGAGCATGTCGAAACCATCGCGGACGA
>JARFQY010000207.1 GCA_029287535.1 Filomicrobium sp. | reverse complement strand
GCTCAGATGTCCGCTGGACGCACCGCCTGCACTGCAGCCAAAGTATCAAACCTCGAATTCAACCTCAGTGGTCGTCTCAACAGCGAGGTACTAACGGCCCTCTGTGCAAGTATCAAACACCCCGATTTCGACATCGCATCGCTAACTCTTTCCCTCGTCAAGAGTATTCGGCGCGTAAAAATCGGAACCACACAGATGAAATCCCGAAACAGACCGCCCTCACAGATTATTGTTTCCAAAGAATATACACATTCAACTATCACCATGTTGCAGCGCAGCGCTGCATACACTAAATAGACATAACCGATGTCAACAAAGCTTCTTGATTGTGCAAATGCAGCATTCAACTCATCTTAACGGTTCAGGACAGCAAGCAAGGTTGGCTGAGTGGTTCGAGGCCGGATTGACGAACG
This sequence comes from Filomicrobium sp., assembly GCA_029287535.1. Lineage (GTDB taxonomy): Bacteria > Pseudomonadota > Alphaproteobacteria > Rhizobiales > Hyphomicrobiaceae > Filomicrobium. The sequence continues at coordinate 5,516 of JARFQY010000207.1, read as the reverse complement.
GCCAATTCAATGTCCCGAACGGCCGCCACATCGTGTTGAACGAGTTTCCGCGCATGATGAGGCTGACGCGCTTGCAATTGAGCGCTGGGGTTGACGCCGACAGCCTGCGAGAATTTCTCCTCGAGTTGAACCCGACTGTCACAACGAGTTCGAGCGCACCTAGCGTTGCAAAGAAGTTTGACGACGCTGGAGAACGGCTGCCGAGGCTCTGCAAGCTGGTCGTCAATTGCTCGCCCAAGAGTTCCTTGGAACAATGGTATGTCTACACCCCGCCGCTGGAAGACATGCGGCAAGGCTGGCAGGGCATAGAGTTCCTCCGCAAGAGCGCCTGATCTGGACGTTTCGCCCGACACGCATCGACCCATTCAGAAGTCTCTCCCCCAACGCACCTCGATTTACGTTCCAGCGCTCTGCCATTGAATTGGCAGAATCAAACTGGACGCTGCACACCCAGTAGTATTTTGAGGGTCTTTGCACCCACTCCGCTGCGTCCGCGGGGAGCGTTATCACTTCATCTCATAAGTGCAGATCCGTCTGTGCCACGCATCAACTGGATGCGCGTCAAGGCGCAAGACGCTGCGAAATTTTTAAAAGCGGGCTGAGAAATGAAAAACCGGAGGATTGCTCAAACCAAGTTGGGGCGGGCCGAGCGCATCGCTCAAGAGTTGCGCGACGAAGCATTTCGAGAGGCAAAAGACCGCAAGATCGGCAGGGTAGGCACCGCAGCCAAAGACGAACTCACCGACGCTGCCAAGTCTCTTCGCTTACTCCACGCGATCACTGGCAAACCGGTTTTCAAGGAAGCTCTCGATCAAATGCATGCGCTTGGCGTGGCCTCCAGAGCCGATATGGCCGCACTGCGCGAAGCTGAAAAAGTGCCGTTGACCGAGGCCATGATATGCTACGCCGTGAAACGGCTAATCGATACCGGGTGGACACTCAACAATGCGCTGGAACGCGTCGCATCGGGAATCGGAATGCCATCGACGAGCCACAAGACTGAAATCTTGAAGCTGAAGCGTGCATGGATCAAATGGGGACAGCGAGGAGCTGAAGCAGGCCGCAGATACGCCAAGGTGCTACAGGAAGCACAACGACCAGCCCCTCAGCCGGCGCACGCAAGAGCATTACTAGGATAAAATACGACGGTTGCTGCTAATGCGCCCAAAAAGGGCTTTCTGGCTTTCTGCCGAGGGCCCGTTTCGTTCAACGCCGCTCATTCAGAGCCCGCCCAAGACGCTTTAACCCATCTCGCGTCGTCATGAGTGGTTCCCACCCCAGCTCCCGCAGTTGCGAGTTGTCGACCACCAGGTCACCCATGAGCCGCTCCGATACATCATCACGTCCTGCCGCATTAAGGGTTGCCTCAAACAACCGGGGCGTGATCGGTAGCGTTAGTCCGCGCCGTCCCATTCCCGCGCGCAGCGCCGAAATGATCTCTGCAATATCAAGAGCCTCATCATCGGCGACCAGAAAAGGGCGCCGAAGCGGCTGATCTGTTCCTATGGTGAAGCGGACCGCCTCGGCGAGGTTTTCGACTGCAAGCAATGATCTTCGCCCACAGGGTCGCGGCAGCACGAGCGGCCAACGGCTGCCGGCAATCCGCAACAACATAGCCATGTTGCCTTTGACACCTGGCCCATACACAAGGACGGAACGCAAGGCCACCCAATCGATGTCGATGCCTCGCAGACCCTCCTCGGCGGCAAGTTTGGATCGCCCATAGGCGTCCGTCGGAGCTGGCACACACTTTTCGTCGATCACAGTGGCTGCGGTTGGACCGGTCTGCGCCCGCACCGAAGAGAGAAAAACAAAGCGCCGAACACCCGCGCGTTTGGCGGCGGCGGCCAACGCAATCGTGGCCTCGGTGTTGATCGCCCGATAGTCGTCTTCCGGGCACCCGGACATAGTCGCTGAGAGCCCAGCGGAGTGAACGACCACGTCGACATCCTCGAGCGCCTTGGTGAGATTGATCGGGCGAACCAAGTCACCGATGACGGCACTATCGGCATCCGGCATATCGTCGACGGGTCTGCGGAACAGAGTCCTGACTCGATATCCGGAGGCACGCAAATGGGATAGCAGCGAACGCCCAATGAAGCCGGTGGATCCAGTGAGTGCGATCAAGGATGAACTCATTTGGGATTGACCTCGACAGCTTCATCTTTCATGCGACGCCCACTTACAAAGCTAACGCGATACAACCCCTTAGGATCAGCGGCAATGCCGATTGCTGAACGCATGCGAGCAATAGTTGGATGAGAGTTAGGCGTGTCACAAGCAGGCCAGAACGCCAAAACCGGTATGCACCATGCCGATAACACGGAAGCCAGTCACAAGACCAACCCTCAGCGTTGAGCTGGGTACGAAGACCTTTCCCCGCTCGAAGCAGGCGCTTCACGCACCACCAGGGTTCATTCCCGGCCAAGGCATCAGTGTACGGCATTTTTTCAGCGGCTTCGCGCCGCGAACAATGAGCGGCACGGTGGTTATGATGAGCCGACTGCCCCCTAACATTTAAGTCCCCTCAAAGGGGGCGTACGAAGCATTCTTCAAGCCGCAACCGTTCATCCGCCTGCCGCAACATATCCGGACGGTTGGCTTGACGTTGGTCGCGGCGAACCGGAAGATGGAAGCCGCGCTGGACGTGGCGACCGCGGGGCATTCACGGTGTTGAGCCGCTTTTTCATTCAACGACCCATATTCGCGACGGTACTCGCAATCGCCATCATCCTGGTGGGCTCGGTGTCCATGCCGTTCCTGCCGATCGGCCAGTATCCGCCGATCGCGCCTCCGACTGTCGCGGTCTCGGCCACCTTCACCGGTGCCAACGCCAGTGTTGTTGAAGCCAGCGTAACCACGCCACTGGAAGAACAGATCAACGGTGTCGAGGGCATGGCTTACATGTCGTCGGTCAGTGCCGACGACGGCACTGTCACGATCACCGTGACCTTCGAGACCGGTTACGACTTGGATATCGCCGCCGTCGACGTGCAAAACCGGGTCGAAATTGCAACCGCGCAGCTGCCCGATGAAGTGGTACAGGCAGGTATTAGTGTTACGAAGCAGTCGACCGATCTGACCATCGTTCCTAATCTTTATTCACCCGATGGTCGTTACGATTCGCTGTTCATCAGCAATTACATCAACATTCATGTCCTCAACGTCCTCAAACGCATTCCGGGCATTGGCGAGGTCCTGATATTCGGCGAGCGCAAGTTCGCAATGCGAATCTGGCTGGACCCGGAAAAAATGGCGAGTCTCGGCGTCACAGCCGATGATGTTTCCAAGGCAATTTCCGAGCAGAACCAGGCCGTGGCCGCCGGCTCGCTCGGCCGGCCGCCAGCTCCAAAAGGCCAGGTTTTCCAGTTCACCTTGGATACGTTGGGACGTCTCGACTCTGTCGAAGAGTTCGAAAACATTATCGTGCGCGCTGAGCCGGACGGAAGGATTGTACGGATCCAAGACATCGGCAGCGTCGAGTTAGGCGCCGAACTCTATGACGAGACCGCCAACGTCAGCGGCGAGCCGGCCTTACCATTCGGCTTGCTTCAGCTCGCCGACGCCAATTCGATCCAGTTGGCGGACCGGGTCGTGTCCGAGATGGACCGGCTGTCGAAACGGTTTCCCGACGGCCTGAAGTACGAGATCATCTACGACACGACGCGCTTCGTGCGGGCGTCCATCAAAGAGGTGCTGACCACGCTTGGCATCGCCATCACCCTTGTGGTCCTCGTCATTTTCGCGTTCCTGCACGGCGTTCGCACCACTCTGATCCCGGTGATCACAATTCCCGTGTGCCTCATTGGAACGCTGGCGGCTTTGTTGGCGCTCGGATTCTCGATCAACACGCTGACGCTGTTTGGGATGGTTCTTGCCGTCGGTCTTGTGGTCGACGATGCCATCGTCGTCGTCGAAAACGTCGTTCGTCATATGGAGGATGGAACCACCGACACCAAGACGGCCGCGGCCGATGCCATGAAACAGGTGACGGCGCCCATTATTGCCACGTCGCTGGTGCTCATGGCCGTCTTTGTCCCGGTTGCCTTCACACCTGGAATCACAGGCAGACTTTACGAGCAGTTCGCACTCACAATCGCCTGCGCCGTCGCCATCTCAGCCTTCAACTCGTTGACCCTGAGCCCGGCGCTTTGCGGCGTGTTGTTGCGCCCCGAAACCAAAAAACGAGCCGGCTTGTCGCGCTGGTTCGACGCCGGTTTCACACGCCTCAATCGCGGTTACGAGAAGGTGGTCGGTTTTCTGATACGGCGCTGGTTCCTCGTCATTGCTTTATTCGTTTTGGCCCTCGCCGGCACAGCCTATCTCTTCAAAATCGTACCGACGGGTTTCGTGCCGCCGGAGGATCAAGGCTATTTCATCGTTTTCGTGCAAACACCGGAAGGCACGTCCTTGCAGCGCACCCAGGTCATGGTCGACGAGGTCGAAAAGCTGCTTATGGAGACACCGGGAACACAACATGTGGTGACCTTTGGCGGGTTCAGCCTGATCAACTCAAACTCCGCCCCCAACGTCGGCACCTTGTTTCCCGTCCTGAAGCCATGGTCGGAACGTAGCAGTGCGGATGAGCAGCTGTTGACGCACATTCTGCCGACCGTGAACGCCAAGCTCGCCGAAATCTCCGGCGCCGAAGTCGTCGCCGTCAATCCGCCAGCCATCCCCGGCCTTAGCGCCACGGGAGGTTTCAAATTCGAACTTCAAGACTACTCTGGCGGCACCCTTACGGAACTTGAGCGCGTCGCCAAGGAGCTGATAGCCGCCGCCTCCAAACGGCCCGAGATTGCCGGCCTGTTCACCACATTCTCGGCTCAGACACCGACCTACCGTATCGACATCGATCGCACCAAGGCACTCAGCGAGGGTATCTCCCTCAATCAGATCTTTGGTGCTTTGCAGACCTTTCTAGGCGCCTACTACGTGAACGACTTCAACAAATTTGGTCGGGTCTATCGCGTCTATGTGCAGGCCGAAGCAGACGCCCGCGCGACCGTCAATGACATCTCGAAGATCTACGTACGCAACGCGGCGGGCCAAATGGTCCCCTTGAGCGGACTTGCAACTCTCGAGTCCGAGGTCGGTGCGCGAAACATCACACACTATAACTTGTACAGGTCTGCACCGATCAATGGTGAGCCAGCGCCGGGATTCAGCTCCAGCCAAGCCATCCAGGCCATGGAGGAGGCGGCCGCCGAAGTGCTGCCCGACACCATGGGTTTTGAATGGACCGGCAATGCCTACCAGCAGATCAAAGCTGGCAACATGCTGCCCTACATATTCGCCTTGGCGCTCGCCTTTGTCTTTTTGTGCCTTGCCGCCCAGTACGAGAGCTGGTCCATGCCATTCATGGTCATCCTTGCCGTACCTCTGGCCATGCTCGGCGCGCTCGGCGCGCAGGCCCTTCGCGGTCTGGAAAACGACATCTATTGCCAGATTGGTCTCATTATGCTGATCGGCCTCGCTAGCAAGAATGCCATTCTCATTGTCGAATTTGCCCGCCG
>JARFQY010000161.1 GCA_029287535.1 Filomicrobium sp. | reverse complement strand
TCTTGTTCCCCGTCATCATTCACGAGACATCTTGAGGCGAATCGGGAAGAGAGGGTTTTGAGATCATCGTAGCCATGATGGAGCGAAGATGAGATCAAAATCCGGGCCGCACCCTTCGGCCGAGCAACATGTTCGTGAGATCCGCCGCCAGACCCGCAAGCGCTACAGTTCGGAAGAGAAGATCCGTATCGTCCTGGAAGGGCTGCGCGGAGAGTATTCGATTCCCGAGCTGCGCCGACGGGAAGGCATTGTCCAGGGCCTCTACTACAAGTGGTCGAAGGAGTTCCTGGAAGCTGGCAAGAAGCGGCTCTCGGGTGACACCGAACGCCAGACCACCTCAAGCGAAGTCAGGGACCTGCGCCGCGAGATGAGTGATCTCAAGGAAGCGCTTGCCGATGTCCTGCTGGAAAACAGACTTCTCAAAAAAAGCATGATCGCGGATGGGGGACAGTCCGGGCAGTTATAGGGTTGAGCTCGATTATTGATCGAGCGGATTTTCAGGACTGACAGAGCGCACGGTAACTTCCACTTCAATTTCGGACTGGTTTTGCGTCTGGCAAGTAAACGTACCTGCGATCGGAATGGCTTGACTAGGCACCCTGGCAACCGCGATGGGCACAAGATTTTGTCCACCGCTACCGCCATTTGTTGGGTCAAATTCGACCCAACCCGCACCCGGAAGGTACACCTGGACCCAAGCATGAGTCGCACCAGCGCCGACAACGTTGAAGTCTCCACCGTCAACGGCTGGATCATAAAGATACCCGCTCACGAACCGCGCGGCCAGGCCTACGCTTCGAACGGCTTCCATCATGAGAAGCGCATAATCCCGGCATGAGCCACAGCCGGTCTGTAGCGTTTCCAAGGGGCTTTGAACGCCAGGCTCATGGCGCACCAAATAAGAAAAATCTCTCTGGATCGTTGACGTCAACTCCCGAAGAAAGGCTTCGGTTCTCCCATCAACTCCAGGTCGCTCAAGCACAAGCCTCGTCCATTCCGTGACGTGTCGATCTGGATCTGGATAGTGGCGTTCGATTGTCCTGCCCAGGTCGGGAATTTCAATCGCGGAATAGCTGAATGGAAGTTTGGTGGCGTAGGGTTCAATCGCAACTTCGATATTGCTAAGAGGATAGCGGTCGAGCACGATTTCTGACAGTATCATCAGTTGCGATCCGTGCTCGGTAAAACTAGCGATGGCGACTGAGTTGCCGAAAACGTCATGAACCCATCGCAGATGCGCATGAGGTTCAATCGTAATCGTCGCACTCAGAAGTCGCAGATCATGACTATCGCGGGGGCGAAGCATCAATCTGTGATCACCAAACTCGACGGGCTCAACGTAACGATAGGTTGTCTTGTGTGATACGCGTAGTCTTAGCATTTTGGAGGTCCTGGCAACCGACTAGTTGTTGGGCGGATGAGGTCACGCGATCTGCCCTGTTTGGTTAGATTTCGTCAAAAGAGAAGTGTCGACGCTTCGTCAACGCCCGGCGAAGTAGCACCCGCTGACAGATGCAGAGACATTGGCCAAGGCAGCTTGCGTTTCATCCAGGAAGCGATGAAGTCTGGCTGGAGTTAAGGACTTCCCGGGTCCCGTCTCGATCAAAAATTCCAGCTTGCGCCGCTCTCGCTCGGCTTCCTCTCCGCGCTGACTTCCATGGCGGCGCTCAAGTTCGCGAAGGCTACCTGTGATGCGGTTCACACAGAGCGCAACCGCCCTTGGAAACTCCTCATCATATAGGAGGAACGAGGCGATGTCCTGAGGCGTGGATGCTCCTGGATGGCGATTGCGGTAGGCGTGGTAGCCTGACACAGACCGCAACAAGACGTTCCAATGCACCCATGCAACGGGGTTATCTTCTGCGGGCGCCAGCCGATCATACCCCATATCAAGGATGCGTGTCGTTTGGTCGGCCCGCTCTATGTATTTTCCCAGCTGATAAAAACACCAGGGCTCACTTCGAAGGAACGTGCCTTCCGCAACCCCCTCAAAGTGCTGACAACCCGCGATAATCTGCCTGGAAACTCGCGAAAGCTGTTCAATCGATGCATCACTTGGTTTCATCCGACCAACCGCAATATGGAAAATGTTGAGTTGGGTCCACATCTCAGTGCTGATCAAGTGACGGATCGAGCGTGCATTCTCGCGCGCGGCGTGGATGCAGGATTTGACTGAAGACGGGTTTCCACGGTCAATTAGGTAGAAATCCAATACGCCTCTTGCTGTGGGAAAGCCGTGAATTTCTTCGAAACGGCTACGTTCGCCGTAGAGGGTTAGTACACGGCCCCAGTCAGGCCCTGCCGCGTCATCACGTGCATACGTTTCGTTGATGTCCAGAATTCGCGCAAGATTCTCAGCCCGCTCCAGATAGCGCCCAAGCCAATACACATCAGACGCAAAGCGAGATACGAGACTAGCCAAGGACCCAGGTATCCTTCGAACCACCGCCTTGCGACGAGTTGACAATCAACGAGCCGCGCCGCAGCGCCACACGCGTTAGGCCACCAGGCAACACCCAGCTTGTGTCGCCCGTTAGCGTGAACGGCCTGAGGTCAACATGGCGCGGTTCAACCGCCTTGCCCGCCAGCGTCGGGCAAACTGAGAGTGACACCATAGGTTGACTTATGAAGTTTGAGGGATCGGCTTCTAACTTCGCGCGAAGTTCCTTGAGTTGTTTTTTCGTCGCGTGCGGCCCAATAACGACCCCATAGCCACCAGATTCGCCGACGGGTTTGGTGACAAGCTTGTCTAAGTTATCGAGCGTTTGCTTGAGGCCTTCCGGTTCGCGACAAATGTTCGTGGGGACATTCTCAAGTATTGGTTCTTGGTTGAGATAGTACTTTATTATTCTTGGAATATAGGCATAGACAGCCTTGTCATCGGCAACGCCAGTTCCGACAGCATTCGCCAACGTGACGTTTCCTTGTCGATAAGCTTCGAACAGACCAGGCACACCGAGCATACTCTCTGGGTTGAAGATTTTAGGATCAATGAAGTCGTCATCGATCCTGCGGTAAATGACATGCACGGGTTCGAGCCCACCGGTGGTGCGCACAAATACGTGATCGTCCTGGACGACTAGGTCCTGACCTTCGACCAACTGAGCACCCATTTCGCGGGCTAGGAAGACATGCTCGAAATATGCCGAGTTAAACCGGCCAGGCGATAGCAACACAACATTCGGAACCCCAACTTGCTTCGGCGCCACCGCCTGCATCGCCCGCATCAACTGTGCGCCGTATTCGTCGACATCGGCAATTGAGATACCATCCGCAAGGTCGGGAAATGCCCGCATCATGAGATGACGGTTCTCAATGACATACGACACTCCCGAAGGTGTTCGAGCGTTATCTTCCAACACCTGAAAGGTGCCATCGCCATCGCGCACAAGGTCTGTCCCGCAGATGTGAACGTACGTCCCACAGGGAACATCAACGCCCTTCATTTCCTTGCGATAATACGGATTGGTTTTTATGAGGTCTTCCGGAACGACGCCGTCTTTCAGTATCTTTTCGCCATGATAAACGTCCTCAAGAAACAGGTTGATCGCGGCGACGCGTTGTTTGACACCTGCCTCAATATGTCTCCAATCTTTGTCTGTCAGAATTCGGGGGATCACATCAAAGGGTAGAATGCGATCGATTGAATCTTTGTCAGTGTAAACTGTGAAGGTGATTCCAAGATTCAGGAGTTCTTGCTCCGCATCTCTTGAGCGTTTGCGAAGACCGAGCATGTTCAGCTGGCTCAGTCGCTTATAAATCTCCTCAGCATCTGGATGAGATGCGACTCCGCTCAGCTCGCAAAAGTATCCAGCCGGATCATAATCAAGCAGCAACGAGGTATCATCGATTGGCTTTTCCACTTCCTCAGCCTTTGTTCCGCTCAACGCATTGATCTTCGGCACTTGACCACAACCCGGCGTGAACTCCTGTGCCAGCCGCACAAGACTGAGCTCTACGGACCGGGCATCCGTCGCAATGCATCTCCCCGTCCTCACTTGCGGACTGGTACCTGTCGCACGCCATCTTGTGCTTTCATGACTTCGCTGCCAAGGCTAATGCGGTGCGTGGCATCAGTATTGGCAATTGCATGGTCCGGTCCTTTTGTTTCGTACCACCAGCGACGGTCGTGCCAGAAGAGGACACGAAACGATACGGACTTAGGTCACGATATGCTGTAATCGCGGCCGTACGCCTGTCCAGTTAGGGTGGCCGCAAGATCGTGCTTGCGAAGCAGCGATTAGTCGATTCCCGAATGAGCAAAGCTGTCGACTCCAGAAAAGGACCTTGCAGCATCGTCAAATCAGCTGCGGCATGAAGAACGTCGCCAAGCTGAGCACCAAGAAGAAGCCGGCCATGTCAGTCACCGTTGTCAACAATGGGCCGCTGGCAACGGCTGGATCTTGGCCGAGCTGCTTCAGTAGGAGCGGTACAACGCCGCCAATCGAGACCGCAATTAGCGTATTCAACGCCAGCGCTAGCCCGATTACCAGTCCAAGGTAGACATTCCCCTTCCAAATCCACGCGACGAGCCCGATCAAGATTCCGAGAACGATGCCGTTTATCAGGCCAACAGATGCTTCTTTCCACCAGACCCGAAGTGCATCCACCGGCCGCACAAGTCCCAATGACAATTCGCGCATAGTCACAGCAACGGCCTGGTTACCCGAACAGCCGCTCATGTCGGACACCATCGGCAAGAAAACGGCTATCGCAATGACGGCGGCGAGCGTTTGCTCATAGGCGGAAATCACGCTGGCAGCGATGATGTTCAGGACAATATTCACGGACAACCATGCCAACCGACGCCGCGAGCGTATACGCAACGGCATCGAACGAAGTTCGTCGCCAATCACACCTTGCGCCTTGAGGCTATCGGACTCGGCCCGTTGGAGGACGGCCTCATCAACAGCAGACCTGGATACGACCCCGACCAGGATGCCGTGCTCGTCCACGACCGGGAGGCCAAGAAAGGGTTGTTCGTCGAAGATGTCGCGCAGGTCGTCCAATGACGTGTCAACTCTGACAGTCAGCGGCGGCACCATGATGGCCGAAAGTGCATCGCTGCGACGCGCCGTCAGCAGGCTTCGCAGCGAAGCGACGCCCACCGGGGTACCGGATGCGTTGACGATGTAGGGATGCTGCCCACGGTAACGTTCAAAGTCATCGTCACCTTTTGCAAGGCGCTGTAGAACTGCCCCGACCGTTTCGTGATCCTTGAAGGTGAAGGTCTCCGAAATCATTAAGCCGCCAGCAGTGTCGTCGTCGTAGCTGGCCAGCCGTCGGACGTCTGCTGCATCCTCGGCGTCCATTTTCGCAAGGATCGCCTCGGCTTCGTCCTCACCGAGTTCGCCGATGACATCGGCCCGCGTATCTGAGTCAAGCTCGTCGATTATGTCGGCCGCAGTGGAAGCCTCCAGGCGCTCGACCAAGACGACGGCAAGTTCATTAGGTGCTTCCTCGATCAGTTCGGCCGCCAATTCGGGCGGCAGCATCGTAAGGACTTTGTCGCGACTCTTCTGATCGAGTTCCAGAACTTCCCGCAGCTCTTCACTCAGTGTCAGCGGCTCCAAAAGAGCGGCAAGTCCCTCTACGTTCTCTGCTTCGATGGCCTGTCTCAACTTGGCGTTGAGCTGGGAGGTATCAGGCGACCCTTCCTCCAGAACTGTGTCATTCGTCTCTGTCATTGACTCATCCCCTACGTGGGCCGCAGAAGCTTGATGCTTATTGACAAAATGAGCCATAGGCAATAAATATTTATCTATAGACAACTTATTGTGTTATGCGGGAGCAGTCATGAGCCTGGATTCGAAAACCCTGACGCTTGCAGCGGATCAGCTGGCGGTGCTCTACAGCAAAGCGTTTGGCGGCAAGGAGAATGGTCGCTACCGCATCTCGGCCAAGCTCGTTCGCGATCTGGCCGGCCGGCGCCGGCTATACGAGGACGACATTCGGGAGTTGTCGCGAGCCATGCTCGAACGCGGATTTGTGCTCATCGACATGGATAGCTTTTTTGTTGTGATGTCGGCGAACACGTTCGTGAATTACCGTCGCGCGAACGAGGAGTGCCTAGAATGAAGCCCCAGTCAGCCAGACAAGAGCGAAGCGATACGAAACAGATTGGTTGGCGCGAGTGGATAGGCCTACCCGACCTTGGGATCAGCGCAATAAAGGCGAAAATCGACACCGGTGCCAGGACTTCGGCGCTGCACGCTTTCAAGCTTCAGCCATTCGAAAGGGATGGCGTTAGGTGGATCTCGTTCCAGGTTCTCCATTCCGGGACTCAGCGAACCGAGAGGTGCGAAGCGATAATCGTCGATGAAAGGGAAATTAAGAACACGAGTGGGATCTCATCTCGCCGATATGTCGTGGCGACGACACTCGTGCTCGGACACCGCCGCTGGCACATTGAGTTGTCGCTCGCCGACCGGGAGAAAATGGAATTCGACGTCATTCTCGGCCGGACGGCAATTCGGCGGCATGGCCTCTTGGTCGATCCCGGGCGATCATTTCTTGTCGGCCCTCCAACCGCTCACCCATAACGCGTTGTGGCTCCGATCCAAATCGCCATGGAAACAAACGCAAGCTGAGCACTCGCCGGACAATAATAGCTTCTTAGAAGGACAAAAAATGAAAATCGCTATGATGGCGCGGAACGCCAATCTTTATTCGCACAAGCGACTGGTTGAAGCGGCCGAAGTCCGTGGTCACGAGATCGACGTGATCAATACGCTGCAATGCTATATGAACATCGCGTCGCGGCGGCCCGAAGTCTATTACAATGGTGAAAAGCTGCCCAAGTATGATGCAGTCATCCCTCGCATTGGGGCCTCGGTCACATTCTATGGTCTGGCTGTCTTGCGCCAATTCGAGATGATGGACGTGTTTCCGTTGAACGAGTCGGTGGCCATTGGTCGCTCGCGCGACAAATTGCGCTCCATGCAGCTATTGGCGCGAGACGGCATCGGCCTACCTGTAACTACATTTGCCCATGACCCCAAACAGACCGAAGAGGTGCTGCGGTTGGCTGGCGGATCACCACTCGTCATTAAGTTACTTGAAGGGACGCAAGGGATCGGGGTGGTACTTGCCGATACCGATCGATCAGCCAAATCGGTCATAGAGGCGTTTCGCGGGGCTGGCGTAAATATTCTCGTGCAAGAATTTATCAAGGAGGCGGGTGGCACCGACATCCGCGCACTCGTCGTCGGTGGGAGGGTTGTTGCGGCGATGCAGAGGAAGGGCGCAGAAGGCGAATTCCGCTCCAACCTTCATAGGGGTGGCAGTGCTCAGTCGATCAAGATTTCAGTGGTCGAGCGCGCAACAGCGGTCCGGGCGGCGAAGGCCATGGGTTTAAACGTTTGCGGCGTCGATATGCTGCGTGCAAATCATGGGCCGGTCGTCATGGAAGTGAACTCTTCGCCAGGACTTGAGGGCGTCGAGAAGGCGACGGGGATCGACATTGCCGGCCAGATTATCGACTTTCTCGTCAACAATGCAAAGCCCGGCAAAACCAAAACAAAAGGCAAAGGTTGATGGGAGGCGCCGGGCCATTTGAAATCGGCGGCGTAATCGTGGTCCCCGGAACACGCCAGACGGTTGAATTGCCGGTGAGCGTCCTATCCGACCACACGCCTGTCACGCTCTCGGCGCATGTTGTGCATGGTCGTCGGGTTGGCCCAACCATGTTTGTAAGTGCGGCGGTTCACGGCGATGAAGTTATCGGTGTGGAAATCGTTCGGCGGCTGTTGCGCACGCCCAACCTCAACAACCTCAAGGGTACATTGATTGCCGTGCCGATCGTCAACTCGTTTGGTTTCATGAACCATTCACGTTATCTGCCAGACCGACGCGATCTCAACCGATCCTTCCCCGGGAGCGCGGAAGGTTCGCTAGCTGCGCGGCTCGCGAACCTTTTCCTGAAGGAAGTCGTCATGCGTTCGAGTATTGGGATCGACTTGCACTCCGCCGCAATCCACCGCACCAACTTGCCGCAAGTCCGCGTTTCGCCATCGAAGTCCAGGACAATGGAACTTGCAGAAGCTTTCGGGGCTCCGCTCATTCTCACATCCGGCGTCAGGGATGGTTCACTGCGACAAGCAGCGGCAGCACACAACATTGACATTTTGCTTTACGAGGCGGGCGAGGGGCTGCGCTTTGATGAGATCGGTGTTCGTACCGGGGTCAGTGGTATCCTGCGGGTGATGCACAAATTGGGCATGGTGTCGGGAAGAGGAATCACGCAACCAAGAGTCTTGCCGATCCAGTCGTCATCCAGCTACTGGCAGCGGGCGCCGGCAGGTGGACTACTACGGACGTTCAAAACGACTGGGGAGGAGGTATCTAGAGGCGACATCCTCGGAATGATTGCCGATCCGTTCGGTGAGGCCGAGACTGAAATCACTGCCCACTATGGTGGCCTAATTATCGGGCGGACAAATCTCCCCATCGTCAACGAAGGTGACGGACTGTTTCATATCGCCAAAATAAAGTCGGCTGATAACCCTGTCGCGACCATTGACCACCTCGCGAGCCAGCTCGAAGCCGATCCTCTGTTTGACGAAGACGAAATAATCTAGTCCAGGGCCGCCAGCAGACTTATAGAGTTCGCGCGTACAGGCCTGTTCGTGGCCCCTAAAAGACTCATCCACCAGCGCGCGGGCATGTGAACTTATCGCGGAAAAGCGGATGCCGCTTGCGCTTAGTGTCAGGATCGACCCCGACCTAAAGTCTTGATCCTAAGCGTCTTTTGAGCTATCCGGATGCGCTCCGGCGTTTGCAAAATTGTTCGTGAGTCCCAGCAACCAATAATGGCGCGAGTTTACTAAAACAAGCGGGCGCCAAATATTCGCTTATTTATCAAATCTATGAACCGGCTGCGGGACACAAGTGAGTTTCGTGTCGAGAGATTGCAAGTCGCTGATATCGATGTCCAGGCACAACCCACAAAGCAGATATCCTCCGGATTGGCCAACACGGGCCGAAGCCGGCAAAAATACGTGCTTCCTCAAATCAGGAGCGCGACCTTCTTGCAGCGCTCTCTATTGATTGGTCCATCTCTCCGGCTCTTACCGCCTTGATGACGGTCTGGAGTACTGTGGGCAAGCGGGCGAGCTTACCAACTTCGATTGTTGTCCCTCGACTGGCGAGGTTGAGCGGAACCCTATTGTAGCGGACCTCGGTTAGAACCGTCCCATCGGGTTCAGTTGCCCACCAAAGGCGAGGCTTAACCGTGACCACTTGATGCCCGCGCTTCCGCGCTAATTGCGCTGGTTCACCACTCAGCGACAATCGAGCAAGCTCGATCTGCTCCTCGATGTTCGCGATAAGCTTTTCACGACGGTACTCGACGGCGTTGTTTGTCTTTCGGCGCCGCTTGGCGGCATTGATGACACGTCGCGAAACTACCAGCTTATCCAGGTGACCCATTCCAAGCTCCCGGGCTCCTATGCCCCAACTTCCTACCAACTGCCGCGTAAAAAACTGAGCAACGGCGAGACTATAACATCTAATTACGCCTTCATCAGCCGATTGATATGTTGATAATCAATTCGGTGCTGATGCCGAGGTCATCAACTGTACTTTCCTTTAAAGGCTCGGCGATGTGAACTGCTCTGATTGGGGTGAGCCTGTGCAGCTAGCCCGCCGTTGGGATGTCCACTTTTTGATCAAATCTATGGGCTGGCAGCGGGATGCACGGGACATGGGATGATGCTCCTTGGTTTGCAGGTCTGAAGCTCAAGAGCCTACCCCGCCGGCTCAATGGGGCAGCCGGTCCATCCCATTAGCGGATCCTCAGCCCGACAAGTAGACCGATGCCCATCAGTTGATTGCCGGCTTGCTTTCAGGGTCAATTTCGAACTGCAGCGCTGTAAGCACGTGATCGTATTTGTCCAATATGTCCATGCGATCGCGCCCCCCGATGTAGACGCTTGCAAGCTCGAAACTGTAGCTATCTTGATTTGGTAGGTCGGCGAGGCTTGTGCCTTTTTCGACCGATATTTGGATACGGGTGTCGGGCTGGCGTTTCTTAAGCAGCTGCAGCGCGACGTCGGTCGGCACACGCGCCACGGTGCCTGGCTGGTATGCACGTGTGAAAAAGTGTGCAGCCACATTCCACTTGCCCTCCCGGGCCAAAGTCCGCGGCTTTCGACCCAGCGCCAAATCAATAACAACTGATAAATGTGAGATGCCGTTCACCTTCAGAAACAAATCGGCATGGCTTTGCGAAGCCCGCGGGTTGATCTCAAGCAACCAGACGTTGTCGTTTGTTTGATCATAGAAAAATTCGGCATTGAAAGGACCGTGCTCATAGCCGAACTGCTGCATGACCGCTCGAACGACATCCATCATTCGGTGTTGAACTTCCAATGGAAGCAGCGAGGGGTATTCGTAGCGAGAGAACGATGAACTATCTGGATCCCGCACGCTATCAACAACACCGTACGTCACAATGCGTCCCTGAAAGGCATAGCCTTCGAGTGTGCATTGGGCTCCGCTGATCGTTGATTCGGCCAGAAAAGTCTCTGGCATCTCGGTCAACTCAGGGGGCATGTCGTACGCACGCAAGAGTGTCTTGAAAGGTTCAACGATTTCCGGCCCCTTGGAACGGCAAACTTCCATCACCTCATTAAATTGCTTCTCGTCTTGGATGGCGTACGCAAGGTACGACCGAAAGGACTTGATTGGCTTGATCCAGAACGGGGGCAGCAAATCAATCTTTTGGTACGCATCGGGGTCAGCGGGATCGAAGACTTGGAAAGCGGGAATGCTGTCAGCAGCTACTTTCTGTTGTTCCAGGCGCCCCCAGTATTTGTGCTCACATTTGAGCAGGCTCTCCAAACTTGGTCCAGGAAGGTCGAAACGATTCGCTAGGATTGAGGCGATGATTGTGCCTGGAAAGTCGAAAAAACTTGTGACGCCGTCGACCCCGCCCTCCACGCACGACATTCGCTCAGCGGCTGTTTCAATCATCGATAAGATGTCAGCTTCTGGATCGTCTCGCATCTCCGCCAAGCTCAATGCCGAGTGAAATTCGCATTCGGCGGCTTGTGGCAATGTGCGCAGCGTCTCAAGATTGAACGGATCAAGCCCGACAAAGAAGACATTTTTCTTATCCGACATCTCGATTAACTCACTCCAACTAGACTAGTTTACGAGGTATGCTCTCATCCCAGCTTCGCGCAAAAATGCGAGCGTCGCCTTCAAAGGCGTCGAGCGTCGCACGTATTTGGAAGCACTCCTCAGTTGAGGTCATTGTTGTCCTCGTTAACGTTCGGATATCCCAGTTGTCTCGTTTAAAGTGACGGACCTGTTCGACAAAGCCTCGAATTGTTGCGTAGTCGTTGTTTTGATATGAATACACCTCTTGGACCTCGCGCCCAAGTTCAAGGCCGTGGTCCTGAAGGCGGATCCGGGGCTCATTGTTGATCACCCTCAACTCAACTTTGTTCGAGCCTAGGTTCTGGTGCACCATCCATTCTCGGAAGGCTGGCGCTAACAGGCTCGCTGCTGGAGCAGGTGCCATTTGGGGCGAGCCCAAATCTCGAAGCTCCAGGTCCTGAGTACGAGGTGCGCGGACTGGCAAAATCAGACTTGACCTTTCCGTGTAAATAGTGAGGCGTGCTGGCCGCGGAGATGGCCAGGCAAGGGGCCAGTACGAACTCGAAATCGCCAGCCTTATCCGATGTCCTTTGGGGAAGCGCTGTGCAATATGATTAAGTGTCAAGGAGACCGAGTATTTCTCGCCCGGTATAAGTGGGCGAGGTTGTTCGTGACTCTTACGATGACACAGGTTGAGTATTGCGAAACTGACGCGCGCGGCGCGGTCATTCGGTGCGACCTCACAAAGCCTAACAGCGGCCTGTGCGACCGGCTGATCAGCGCTGATTTCGAGTTCGACAACAGGGGCGCCGAGTATCTCGATATCCTCACTCAGCGGCTCTGTGTCGAACAAGAGTGCTCCCCCATCCTCTTGTCTTTGGTCCCAGGGGAGGTCGGTTTCTTCAGCGTAAGAGCACCACTTCCCGGCAAACAAACCCACGCTAAGAGGGCTCTGAATGCTAAGCGCCGAATTGACCCGCGACTCGCGATCGTCAACCAAAGCGCCCACATCGAATGACCAGCAGCGCTCGTGGATACGCGACGACGGCCATTCGGGTTCTGCTACCCATCGTCCAGGACTATGCGCATTGAGTGGAGAAGATGGTTCCATCATCCAGGCCCTTAGGCGAGGCTCGTTTTCAATGCCGTTGGGAACGTCCTTGAGCCACCGGTCCCACCAACAAACGCACTCATTCAAAAAGTTGATCGCGGGTCCGGGCCCGCCTTGGTGAGGATACTTGTGCCCCCAAGCACCGACAATCGCGCGACGAGGCACGTCTAGATGCTCCATGAGGCGAAACACGGGGTTCGTGTACCCGTCACGCCAGCCGCTCACGGCCATCACAGGTACCTTAATCGCTTGGTAGTTTTCGCAAACCGACCCTTGCTTCCAGTAATCGTCGCGATGTGGATGACGGAGCCAGGTATCGAGCCAGAGCCCACTATTATCAAGGCGGTCGAGCCACATATCCCGCCATCGAGCTCCAACGACCTTTGGATCTGGCGGGCAGGAGTTGAATGCAAACATGTTAGAAGCCCAGGACAGATTATCCGTCAAAAGGCAGCCGCCCATATAGTGCACGTCGTCCGCATACCTGTCATCTGAGGAGCACACGGTGATCACGGCGCCGACTTCTGGCGGGGCAAATGATGCAAGCTGAAGGGCGTTGAACCCGCCCCAAGACAGCCCGAAAAGGCCGATGCGCCCGTTGCACCAAGGCTGAGCGGCAATCCACTTCAGGATTGCCAGTCCATCTTCCATCTCCTGGGGCAAGTACTCGTCGTGAAGCGCGCCTCCGGAATCGCCAGAACCACGCATATCGACTCTGACACTCGCGTACCCTTGTGCAGCGAAGTAGGCGTGGATTTGATGGTCTCTGGCAGCCTTGTTGTCGCGCCGGCGATAGGGAATGTATTCGAGGACAGCCGGCACTGCGCTAGCTGATGCCGGAATCCAAATCTTCGCCGCGAGCTCGCAACCGTCGGACATCTTGATCCATACGGTTTCGCGTATCTTCACGTGTTCAAGTCGATCGATTAACTCGGTGGGTACCGTCTCATCATGCAGCATAAGCGGACTCCCATTCTTGATTGTCATGTCACAGAAGTGGTGTCCTGGATGTTGGCTCGCGAGTCAAATCTAGGGACTTTTCGCCTCAGCTTTGCGCCCTATGTCCCAGATATGGCCGGCATTGGAAGTTGAATAGGTGGGCGAGGCCGCTGCTTGTTTCGTTCTAGCTGAAAAGGTGCGCACGAACCGTCGCATTTTCGACTCACAGCCAACCTCTTTCGTGACGCGAAAAGAACAGTACCGTGTCGACCAGTTGCCCCAAGAGCCCGTTCTAGTTGAAGTTCGGCTGGTTGTGCTCCATGTCACCATCGTCCCGCGAAATTGACGGCTCTAGTGTGGGATTTGGATATTCTTCCAGTGCTCGTGTAGCGGCCGGCTCTGCTTGCTCCTGAATAAAAACCTGTCCTTCCTCGATCGTAATCAAGTCCGTCGGGAGGATCGTGTATGCCTCTTCATCACCCTCGATTTGGAGCCAGCAATCGGAGGTGCATACTCCTGTGATTTCCTGCCCCGGCTCCAACAAGAATTCGCGCTTCACACCAGTTTCTTCCACAATGACCTTATGGGTCTGTTTGTCTAAATTCAGAATTATTGCCTGCGGTTCAGCCTGGGCCAACAATACATACGAAAGCAAAAAGGCCAAAAAAACGAACAGAAGAAAAAGTAAGCGAGCTAGCGGATGTTTGATGCTAGACATCAACGTGTTCTCCACTGCTAAGCTTTCGTTCCGACTCTAGAGTTCGCACTAACCTTATGCGGACGTTTAGGGCTCTAGGGGGGCTTTTTGTCGGGGCCGTCGACGAAGCTGATGGCGTTTTCTTTTGCTTCATATAAACGTTCCCTAAGTGACCGACTCACCGCAAAAAGGAACGGTGGCCTGCATAATCAGAATTGACAAACGAATAATATTGAAGAGAAACTTCAAGGTTATTGAAGTCACGGCTTGGTCACTGGTGCTTACAGAAGAATGTTGTTGCTCAAGTTGATGTGTGTGCAGAGTGATTTTGGAGTAATACTCGGCAGTACCGCGTTTGATCAGCGAATGTCTGCGATTTACGCCAAGCCGGACGGACTGATCATCTGGTTGCGGTTGTCGGCGCCATTTCAACCCCATCGACAATCAGCATGCGAGTGAAGGCATTGGAAGTCGCCCACGGAAGACGTTTGTTCGAGCTTAGATACAGGCGGTCGGCCGCATCCTTCAAATTGCCGGTCTCGGCAATCGCCATGAACGTTCTCGCAAGCGTGACATCCATCCTGGCAATCAGCGCTTGAGATCAATATCGTTGATGTAAATATTCGATATTATTCGTTTGTCAAAGCTTACTCTTCGGACCACTTTCTGAACTGTCTCTGGAGGAGATTCGCATTGAGGGAAATGACATGAAGAAGAAGCAAACCAACGCCGCAGCAGTGGCTTCTGCGAAAGCTGGCAAGCCGGCGCAGTCTCCGCCTAACTGTCGCAAACCTAGAAAATTGTGATCAGAGGGCATTCCGATGTTGAGCTTGACACGTCCCACTGTTTGGGCGGTTGCTGCCCTGAGCGCATCACTACTTTACCTGCTCGCCTACGTGGTTTCAGCGAAAGCCGAGACGTCCGCACGGGTTCTAAACCTTGACCAAAGAGCCTACACGTTCATCGTCGAGGAGGGCGACAGCACGCGCAAGCTTACCGTTGCGCCAAATCAAGAACTGACGGACGTCTGTGCTACCGCATGTTATCTGACAATAGATACCGACCCAGAACCCTACGAGATTGTCGCCTTGGACCGCATCGTTATCGAGCAGGGTCAGCTGTTCCACCAGGATAGCGAAGAGGGTGTAGTCAACCAGAAAGAGGAGTCGGAGGATGAGCCGGAACCTGAGCCAACCCCTAAGCCAGGATATGGCGATCCTCAATAAATCCTTCGTTGTTGCCTAAGCGTTCCTGCCTACCTGAGGGCGCTGCCTCTGGTCGGTCATTCCCAAAGGCGGCGCTTCTTTTTCAACTTAGTCAAACACGCGCATGAAATCGTGAGTAACAGCCAATGAAACCACTCCTTTCGACTGCATTGGCAGACTAACAACAAACTTACGGAGACCGGTACGGTGACAACCGCACATCATAGCAAGCTGCGGAAAGGTGGCTCAAAACCCCCGCCAGTAAAACATTCAACAGAGCGCGGAAGTGAAATTCTCGCCGTGACTAACGGGTCTAGTGTGTCCCTGAAGCCGGCTGAAGCGGACCTGTTAGAAAAGCTGAATTTGCACTCTTCGCGTTACCGCGAGTCTGGCGGTCGCATTAGTAGAAGAGCGAAGGCCAGATTATTTGATCTAATCATGGCCGCAATAATCGAACAAAGGTTAGGAGTCTGTCGGAATTATTTGGCCCTCAGGTACCTTGGTGAAGCAGGCTGGAGAGCAATGATCGCATCGGCGGCTAGAAACGCATAACGCAAGCCCGCAGCTCGATGGCCAAACCCGGAATCGATGACCTTCCCAAATGGCGGCCCAGTTTTTGGCTGAGCGAAGGCTGATTTCACTTTTTAAAGCCCGATTGCGTTGAGATGTCGTGCTTGATCGACTTGCAACTCACGCAAAGCGACACCGAGTGAGACGTCCGGAAGGTGGCCAACGGTCCGGCAGTGCGCCAACCAGGCGAGAGCCGCAATAATTTGGTGGCACGCGATCATCCTTAGTTGAGAGCGTCCAATCGCGAAGTTGGAACCTTGAAGTAGATATCTCCTTTCCGAAACCAATGCGTGCTTCTCAGCCGCGCATTGGCGTATCCCTGAGGAGGCAACGGCAATAACGGCTGTGCTTGTCCTGTTCTTCCGTTTGCTACGCGGCCTGTACCTCCGGAGTGAGTTGAACCGATTGCTCCACAAGGTAGATCGCGCCGGAAAACCCAAGCTAAGAAAGTCGGTGGCTCACCAGCTTGATCGGGTCATGTCTCAAATAGAGTATGCCGAGGAAAAGAGCCCTGCTGACCGCGCGGCAGTCATCGGGGTAATGCTCCAACTGGCTGCTTTAATTGCACGTGAGTAATCAACAATCAGGCGGTCACGTCAAAAGTCGATCCCAAAATTCTTACTCTGGAGCTGATAGACTTCTACCTGAAAACGCGCATCAAATTAGAGCGCGGGGAAACGCCGGAGAAATACGTCAAAAAAGTTCTAACGCAAATTGAGACCCTACGGGCCGGGAGAGCTTGATCTATGCTGTCAGGCTCCATCAGCTCTTAGCACAAAGCTCGCCTCCAATATCCACGTTCAGGCATGAAGTAGAGAATGCATAAGCTGCATTGCTACTTTTTAGAATTGGTTTGTATTTGAAATGTTGACGGTTCAGAGTGCCCTCGCGCCTTGGGACCGGTACCCATTATTGGTCTGTTTGGGCGCGGGAGCCGCCGGGCACGGGTTGTCCATCCCGGCGGTTCTTTCAGCCAATTTAGTGGAAGTGCTCTAAACGCCTGCTAGTGGACTTGGGCGTGGAAACAAAGGTCGCATTGAGTCGTGGCTTGCTAGCATTTCACCAGCACTAATCTGAAAGTCAAACAAGTTACCCAGACCG
This sequence comes from Filomicrobium sp., assembly GCA_029287535.1. Classification (GTDB taxonomy): domain Bacteria; phylum Pseudomonadota; class Alphaproteobacteria; order Rhizobiales; family Hyphomicrobiaceae; genus Filomicrobium. The sequence goes on along the minus strand of JARFQY010000161.1, from coordinate 3,113 downwards.
CTCCTACGCGCCAGGTGACGCCCGTTTCTGATTAGCTGTGGAACCGAGTTCGTACCCTTCGAGAAGAATTCTAATAATCCATGCCGCCAGGTGACATTGCTGGCTGGGCTTCCTTTTTTGGCAGCTGGGCAATCATAGCTTCTGTCGTGATAAGCAAGCCCGCAATGGATGCAGCATCCTGTAAGGCACAGCGGACAACTTTGGCAGGGTCAATAACGCCTTCGCTTACGAGGTCCCCAAAAGTTTCGGTCTGAGCATTGTACCCGAAATTATAGTCCGGGTTTTCACGAATTTTCCCGACCACAATAGACCCGTCTTCTCCGGCATTGATTACAATCTGGCGGGCAGGTGTGGAGAGCGCCGTCCGAATGATGGCAATGCCGCGGCGTTGGTCTTCGTTGCTCGCTGCGAGGTTATTCAGAGCCTCACTTGCCCGGATTAAGGCGACACCACCTCCAGGCACGATGCCCTCCTCAGCAGCAGCGCGTGTCGCATGTAGCGCATCTTCAACGCGATCCTTACGTTCTTTTACTTCGACCTCCGTGGAGCCGCCGACCCGGATCACAGCAACGCCGCCAGATAGCTTAGCCAAACGCTCTTCGAGCTTTTCGCGATCGTACTCAGAAGTCGTCTCTTCAATCTGGATTTTGATTTGGCCGGTACGAGCCTCAATGTCCTTGCTTTCGCCAGCTCCGTCGACAATCGTCGTGTCGTCCCTTGTGACAGATACGCGCTTGGCGCGGCCCAACATTTCAACAGTTACGTTATCGAGCTTGATGCCAAGGTCTTCGGAGATGGTTTGTCCGGCAGTAAGAACGGCGATGTCTTCAAGCATCGCTTTGCGGCGGTCACCGAACCCAGGCGCCTTCACCGCAGCAACTTTGAGACCTCCGCGTAACTTGTTCACGACAAGCGTAGCGAGCGCCTCCCCTTCGATATCCTCGGCGATAATTAGCAGAGGTTTGGCCGCCTGAACGATGGCCTCTAGGATTGGCAACAGCGGCTGCAACGTCGACAGCTTCTTCTCATGGATGAGGATGTAAGGGTCTTCAAGCTCCGCCACCATCTTGTCGGCATTGGTAATGAAATAAGGGGAGAGGTAGCCTCGATCGAATTGCATGCCTTCGACAACGTCGAGCTCCATATGGAGGGATTTGGCCTCCTCTACGGTAATGACGCCTTCATTGCCGACTTTCTCCATCGCCTTGGCGATCATATCCCCAACCTCAACATCGCCGTTAGCGGATATCGTGCCGACCTGCGCGATTTCAGCGTTCGACGTGATCGCCTTGGCCTTAGCCTCTAAGTCCTTGACTACGGCGGTGACGGCCAGGTCGATGCCCCTCTTGAGGTCCATCGGGTTGGAACCTGCTGCGACAGATTTGGCGCCCTCTTTCAGGATTGCCTGAGCGAGGACGGTCGCTGTGGTCGTGCCGTCGCCGGCAAGGTCGGAAGTCTTGGATGCAACTTCGCGCAGCATTTGGGCGCCCATGTTCTCGAAGTGATTTTCAAGTTCAATTTCTTTGGCAACGGTAACGCCGTCCTTTGTAACGCGGGGAGCCCCAAACGATTTGTCGAGGACGACATTGCGGCCTTTGGGACCGAGGGTGACCTTTACGGCATTGGCCAGAATATCAGCGCCGCGCAGCATCAATTTGCGGGCGTCAGACGAAAATTTCACTTCTTTGGCGGACATGGCTTCGACCTTGGTTTCAATTGCACTGCGTAAACTTGTAAGATCATTGACGTGGCGCTGTTAGAAGAATTCATAGTCGCGCTCTGTCACATCGACAAGCGGGAAAAAACATTTGATCGCAACATTAGACGCTCCTGCTTGAGAACAGCTGACAGGGGCTGGACTCAATGGGCGCAGCTGTGAGCGGCGGCTTTAGGCGAGACACAACGCGGGCCCCGTCAAAACAATATTATAGCATCAATTTTTTTGACCTGATCATGCAAGTTTATTCGCTTGTCGGCACGAACGAATGCGGTCAGATTCCAGCCCGATCGATGAGAATGCGTTCCTATCAGGCTTCGTGTGCGGGCTAAGAAGCTGTCCGCAGATGATCGTGGCTTTGAGCGGAAACAAATAATTAGAACTACCAAGCCCGCCTTTCGGTCGCAGAAGAAAGTTGGAAAAGATGTGCCGGGTAGAATATTCTATGCCGATTACGAGCGACGTCTGCGCGGAGCTAAAGGATACCGATGGAGAAGCCATTGCCGACCTCTTCTTTGCCCGTGTCAAAAATCGAGACCTTGCAACTGCCGAGGCGATCGCTGGAGTCTTTGTCGAAGTCCTGAAGCTCCGACGTGACAATGGTAAAGATACTCATGTGACGCTGGCACAGTGGGAATCGCGGCTCGGATTATTGCGGCTGATGCTCGCGGATGAAGATCGCAAGGCCACTGACTGCGACGCATTGGAAGAGTGTTCGAAATTCTCTCACTTGGCCTTCAGTGCTGACAATCGTCAATCAAAGGTGTTCGCTCCCAACCGTCCTTACCAAGAGCCGCTTTAAGCGGTTTCGTGTGTGTGTGGCCTAAATTTGCCAGGCGCATGACGAAGGTGGCTGGCCCTTCCCCCCGTCCAGCCGCCCGGCCACCGGCTCCAACCCTGCCCTCAAAATGAGCCGGTGGCCACTTGCTTTGCATGAAAGATCCGCCTCAAGAGGCAAAGTGCGCTTCTTGGAGGTAGCCGAAGATTCGACTGTGCCTTGTCCCGATGGCGGGTGGTTGCAATCCACTGCGCCCGTTACGACTTCTGAAGGGCAAGGTTTGGCGATCACAGCGAGCGCTCCCGCAACAGCGGCTGTCGTGACCCATAGATCATTGAGCGCCACAGCCACTCTAGAGGGCCCATTCTAAACCGGCGAAGCCAGAAACGGCTGGTTATGATTTGGAATACCACGACTGCTAAGAACACCCAGATCAACTGGTAGCGTTCAAAATAGCCAAAGAAGCCAAGCCCAAACCCGTAAAAGAAAAGTACTGAAAACAAAGTCTGCCCAACATAATTCGTCAAAGCCAGGCGGCCCACCGGAGCGAGGTAGTTTGCTGCTCCACTCATCCAGCCTGACTTCATCAAAGCACCAACGAGCCCGACATGTCCTAAG
>JARFQY010000107.1 GCA_029287535.1 Filomicrobium sp. | reverse complement strand
CCTTCAAGCAGCTTCAGCGTTTGTGCCACGGTTATGCCGCCTGAAGACGGTGGGCCCATGCCGCAGATGCGCCGCTCCCGGTATGTGAAACAAACCGGCTCCCGCTCCAGCGCGCGGTAGCTGGAGATATCCTCGAGGGTCATGTCCCCCCTGGCGTTGGGAGCAGACTGAAGCGCGGCAATGATCGACCGTGCGATCGGCCCGTCCTCGTAAAACGCCGCCGCCCCACCTTCGGCGATCACTTTCAGCGTGCTCGCGAACTCCGGGTTCTTGAGGACATAGCCAACCGGTCTCGGGCTCCCTGACTCATCAAAGAAATAGGCACGGGGCTTTGGAGTGAAGCGCTCCGCTCCATACCAGTGCAGCAGCAGGTTGAGCCTTGGCGATACCTCGAAGCCCTCGCGCGATAGCCGTATCGCGGGCTCAAACAGGCGCGCCCACGGCAGCAGACCGTGGCGCTGATGGGCAAGCTCCATCATTCTGACCAGCCCCGGCACACCGACGCTCAGTCCGGAATTCACAGCCTTGCGGAATGGCATCCGCTTGCCGTCTTTCAAAAACCTGTCCGGACGCGCCGCCGCTGGTGCTGTTTCGCGGCCGTCATAGGTGCGCACCTTGTTGTCTGCTGGATCGAAATGGACAAGAAAGGCACCGCCGCCAATGCCCGAGGATTGTGGCTCGACCAGATTGAGCACCAGCTGCGTTGCAATCGCGGCATCAACCGCGCTGCCGCCGGCTTTCAACATTGCAACGCCTGCATCGACGGCGTGCGGGTTGGCGGCCGAAATCATGAAGTTGGGTGCAACCGCTTGGGTTTTGGCGGATATCCCGGAAGCCCCTTCGGGCACAAACCGCGCGCGTATGTCTTGGGCGGTCGCCAGCGTTGGGATCGTGCTCAGGAACAAGAGCGCGGCGAAAATCGCATAGATCACAGCCACGACCTGAGGCTGTCGGATGACGGGCAAACGTCCGCAATGTTCGAAGTTGGCAACCCGTGCGTCCATGGTATCCGTTAATGAAAGTCCCGCGACTTCGGAATAATACGCTCGTTGCGCGGATGCCCCGCCCATCTGGGATGTGGCAGCCGGCGCGGGTCGGTTTCCCTTTCACCGCGCGCTGAACCCGGATCGGGCCGCAAGACCTCATCGGCATTGGCGATCGGCACGCGCATGTCCTTGGCCTGTTCTGATAGATCCATCAGCATACCGCTTCGGTCAAACAGCCGCGCCGAAACGACGTGGATGATATCTTCATGTCGTTGAACTTGTCCTTCAATCAAGATCAGCCGCGCGGCCATCACCACTTTTCGATAACGCTCCAGCGTCTTGGCCCAGACAACGGCATTAGCGACACCGGTTTCATCTTCCAACGTCATGAATACCACGCCCTTGGCACTTCCTGGCCGTTGTCGGACGAGAACCACACCTGCAATCCTGACCCGCGCACCATCTTTCAGTTGGCGCAATTGGGCACACGAAACAACCCTTTCGGCCGTAAGCTTCTCCCTGAGAAAGTGCATGGGATGCGCCTTTAAAGATAACCGCAGCGTCTGATAGTCGTTAACCACATGCTCGCCCAGCGGCATCTCCGGCAACACAACGGGCTGATCAGGGCCATCTTCGCGCGTTTCCGCCCAATCAAACAACGGCAGCCGCTCCGCCGGTCCAATTGCCTTCACCTCCCACAACCCCTGCCGCCGATCGAGCGCCAATGAACGCAAGGTGTCCGCAGCCGCCAGCTTTTCCAGCGCCGGCCGTTTCAACCCAGAACGCCTTCTCAGATCATGCACGTCGGCAAAACCATTGCCACGCACCCTCACGAGCTTTTCAGCCTCTTCCTCCCCCAATCCGTCGATGAGCCGCATGCCCAAACGCAACGCCGGATTATTGGCGTCTCGCCCTGACTCCAAGGTGCAGTCCCAGTTAGAATAATTGACATCGACAGGCCGCACCTCGACGCCATGCTCGCGAGCATCGCGCACGATCTGGGCCGGTGCGTAAAACCCCATCGGCTGCGAATTGATGAGCGCGCAGGCAAACGTCGCCGGATAATGGCACTTGAGCCAGGACGAGACATAGACGAGGTGCGCGAAGCTCGCCGCGTGGCTTTCCGGAAAACCGTATTCGCCAAAGCCCTTGATCTGGTTGAAACAGCGTTGTGCGAACTCTTCCTCATAGCCGCGCGCGACCATCGCCGAAACCATCTGCTCTTCCAACAAACCGATGGTGCCGCGCCGGCGGAAGGTGGCCATCGACTTGCGCAATTCATTGACCTGCGCGTCCGAAAACCGTGCCGCCACCATGGCGATACGCATCGCCTGTTCCTGAAAAAGCGGCACGCCCTTGGTTTTACCGAGGATCTGACGCAATTCATCGGGAGGCCCGTGTTCGGGGGAAGGCGCCGGATAATGCTCCGGCTCAAGTCCATTCCGCCGCCTCAGATAAGGGTGCACCATATCCCCCTGGATCGGCCCCGGCCGCACGATCGCCACCTCGATGACGAGGTCGTAAAACGTGCGCGGCTTGAGCCTCGGCAGCATGTTCATTTGCGCCCGGCTCTCCACCTGGAAGACGCCGATCGAGTCAGCCCGGCACAGCATGTCGTAAGTGGCTTCATCCTCACGCGGCACCTTGGCCAGCGTCAGGCTGCGGTCATGGTGCTTGTCGAGAAGATCGAAGGCGCGGTGAATGCACGTCAGCATGCCGAGCCCCAGAACGTCGACCTTCAAAAGCCCGAGCGCGGCGATGTCATCCTTGTCCCACTCGATGACGGTACGCTCCTCCATCGCCGCATTGCCCACCGGCACCACATCGGTCAGCGGCCCGCGCGTCAGAACAAAGCCGCCGACATGCTGCGAAAGATGCCGCGGAAATCCCATGAGCTCCTTGGTCAACTCGATGACCCGCGCAATGAGCGGGTCCTGCGGATCAAGCCCGGCTTCACGGATATGCGCCTCCGGCAACGCCCCTCCTGAATGCGTTCCCCACACCATGCCGGCCAGCGCGGCGACCGTATCTTCCGACAGGCCCATCACTTTGCCGACTTCGCGAACCGCCGAACGGGCCCGGTACGAGATGACGGTCGCCGCAAGCCCGGCCCGCTCGCGCCCATAACGTGCGTAAATGTATTGAATGACTTCCTCGCGCCGCTCATGCTCGAAGTCGACGTCGATATCCGGCGGCTCCTTGCGCTCCGGACTGACAAAACGCTCAAACAACAGATCGGCTTCGGCCGGATTGACAGCCGTTATGCCAAGGCAATAGCACACAGCCGAATTGGCCGCCGAGCCGCGTCCCTGCGCAAGGATACCGCGCGCCCGGGCAAAGCTGACGATGTCGTGGACGGTGAGAAAATAAGGCGCATAGTTGAGGTCGCGAATGATCTCCAGTTCCCGCGCCAGCATATCCCGCACCTTGTCGGGCAGGCCTGTGGGATAGCGCCATGACGCCCCCTCCCAGGCCAGGTCCTCAAGGTATGATTGCGCCGTCCGCCCGGCAGGCACAGGTTCATCGGGGTATTCATAAACGAGTTCATCAAGGGAAAACCGGCAGGCCCGCGCGATCTCCAAACTTGCCGCGAGCGCATCTTCAAACCCTGCGAACAGACACGCCATCTGTTGCGGGGATTTTAGCTGACGCTCACCGTTGGCCTCCAGGCGAAAACCCGCTTCGCCAATGCGCGTTCCCTCGCGAATACAGGTAACGACATCCTGCAGCGGTTTGCGGTGACGGGCATGATAAAGAACATCCCCGGTGGCAACGAGGCGCAGACCCGTGCGCTGTGCCAGTTCGGCAAGACAGGTGATCCGCTCGCGGTCATCTCCACGATGGAAATGCGTCGCGGCAACATAGAGATCGGCGTCGCCAAGCACCGACCGGATGCGCCGTAAATCCGCTTCGAAAACCTCCCTCCCATCACGGTAGTTCCAGGTTTCCGGCGCCAGCACGATAAAGATCTGACCCTCCGCGTGAGCGGCAACATCCGCCAGCCAGAGTTCACATTCCCCCTTCGGCGCACGCATCTGCCCAAGCGAGAGAAGCCGCGACAGACGCCCGTAAGCAGCCCGATCCCGCGGCAGGCACAAAAGGCTGATGCCGTCTCGCAGATCAAGCCGCGCGCCGACGATAAACGGCACCCCAAGTTCCTTGGCCGCCACGTGCGCCCGCACCACGCCCGCCAGCGTATTCCGGTCTGTTACGGCAATGGCTGAAAGCCCCAGCGCCTTGGCCTGCGCCACCATTTCTTCACCATGCGAAGCCCCCCTTAGAAAAGAGAAGTTGGTGGTCACCTGCAGTTCGGCATATTGGTGAGCAGCCATCACCGCCCTCCATAAAGCCCATGCACGAACCATCGCTGCAACACACCGGGTTCCATGTCGGCGGCACCGTCTTCACCCTCCGCGGACAGCGCCCGGAAAATCCAATAGTGCCCGCCACCGGTCGCCTCCACGCGGTAATAATCGAGCCCGACATCCTGCTGACCCTGCCTTCGCCCAATCATCCGCCACCACTCCGGCGCGATCCGTTCCGGTCCTTCAAGATTCACAACCCGATGCGCCACCCGGCGCCAGACAAAGGCAGCCGGCATCCCGCAAGGCTGCTCTTCGGTGACCTCGATGGGTTCCGGCGGCGTCAACAAAAGCAGGGGACGCGGCGGTGGAGCAGCGCGAACATCGGCCGACGGCTCATCCTCAAATCTCAAGTTGCCTGAAGCGGCCTGGCTGGAAAGCTGATCGCAGGCGGGCACACGCCATTCGGCGCGTTCGGGAATATGGCTCTCGCGCGCTCTGAGCAGCTGCACCTGCCCCGGACCAAGACGGTTGGTAAGCCGGTCAACGAGTTCGGCAAGCGCCTTGCCACCTGCTTCTCCGCCAGCCTGTCCGACACCCAGCCGCCGCTGTATGCCCACCATCGGTTCGACCAGAACCGCGCTGAGCTCGGCGACATCGATCCCGAAACCGGCATCAACCGAAGCGAGCTTCTCCGAAATGAGCCGCATCAGATGCTCACCATCGCGGCACGCCATGCTGGTGCCCACGCCGACATCGACCGCCGTCCCGTCAGCCCGGTAAAGCGACAACCGCGCGCTGCGGCAGCCAAGCCCTTGCGCTTCAAGCTGCTGGGTAAGCCGCATTGCGAGAACCTGCACTTCCGCCACGAGCCCTTCCGCTGAAATCAGCGGATCGGTCCACGATTGCCGCACGCTGAGGACAGGCGGTTCGGCCAGCGGCGCCATCGGCTCCGCCGCCACACCCAGTGCTTGATCGAGACGTAACAAAACAGCCGCCGCCAGCTCCTCGCCCTTTGCCGCCTTCCGCCCGCCGCCAGCATTCTTACCGCCATTGCGGCGGCCTTTTTTGCCGCGCCCGAAATTCGTGTCGTTGAAACGGCGTTCCAGACTGGCGCGCGGAAGATCATAAAGCTGTCCCACGCATCTCAGCCCCAGTCGCTTCAACAGCAGCAGTGCTTGCCCATCAAGCCGCAAGGCATCCACGGGATAAGACGCAAGTGTTTTCCTGAGCGATCCTGCTTCAGAGATTCTAAAATGGCGCCCTCCAAAACGCGCCAGCGCGAAGGCGGCCGCGAATGTATCAGCCAGGCCAGCCTGCACCGTCACTCCGAAACCTTCGAAGCGACGCACGATATCGCGCATCAGTTGGGCTTCACCGCCAAACAGATGCGCCACACCGGTAACGTCGATCCAAATCCCCGTCTCGCCATGAACGTTGCGTTGCGGACCATAGCGCCCGCACCAGAAGGCGAGCCGTTCAAGCGCATCGGCATCTTCCGGCTGCTGCGCCGGCAACGACTGCAGGCTTGGCACCATGGCCCGAGCATCCGCCAGCGCTTGCCCCACCCAAAGCCCATCCGCTTCCGCCCGGCGGTTAACCGCCGTGATTTCAATTCCGCGCCCGCCGCTTACGACAAGCACCTGCGGATGGTCTTCTCGAATGCATTGCGGATGCGCTCGGCGCATGCGCTCAATCGGCCAATAAGGAAGCCACAAAGACACGAAACGTTTCATCAGGCGCTCCTCTTCAAGGAGCCCGCGGCAACAGCTTCCGGTGCAGGCCATTTCATGGCCCGCATGCGCAGCTTTTCCAGCACCACCTCGAATGACCCGCCAACGCCCGAATTCCGGCCAATCCGCCAACGGCTCGCCGTCGCGCCGGTCGACGGGCTCCGCGCATCCGTCACAAAAAGACAAGGCGTGGCGTAAGCCTTGGCCGCGAGGCTCAAGCGCCGGGCTGGCGTCAAAGCCACCTCCCGCAGACATCCAATAACGGCGCCAAGCGCCTGCGACTTAAGCCCCTCCTCCATCGCCCACAGCGTTTCGGCGGGCTTCGCCGTCTCCACGATCAGCAACTGTTGAGGCGTGACCCCAAGTTCTCTGAGCCCCGGCCCATAAAGCCGGCCCACTTCACGCAGGGTGTCCAAGGTCGCGCAAAACAAAATCGTCTTGGCCAAGGTCTGCCCGCCCGGTCGCGAGACGCACCGCGCCGCAAGCCGCAGAGCAAAACCGAGCGCCTCCGCTGAAGCGGCGGCTGAAACCGCTGGCTGCGATGCAACGGACGCAATGGCCGGCTTGATCTCATGCGTCGCTTCCCGGTCAAGGCCGCCAGGCTGAAGGTGCTGATCGGCATGGGCCTCTCCGCTAAGCCACTGCGCCCCATCTGAACCCGGCACTCCATCCGCGTGTTTCTGTGACACCCACGACGGGTGAAACGAACGGGCCCGAAAAGCCGCGGAAGAAACAAAAGAGGCCGAATGCGACCGCTCGATCCTGTCGATCTCGGCCTGCAAAGCCTGCAGCTTCTGTTTTTTAGAGGCACGGCAAGCGGCAATGGCGGGAGGCTTGGAAGGGTCATTCGGCGACTGCAAAGCGTGAGAAGCCGGAACGGCGGAGGGCACGGTGCCGTCCCGGCTTTCACGGCAAGGCACGGCCTCGACGCAGCGGGGTAACGCATCAAGAGACGCAGGCCTTGTGGGCGAGATCCTCTGGGCTTCGGACAGCGGGGGCAGGAGGGGAAAAGCCGCCTGGGCCATGGGAACGCTCTCGCGACACGGGAATTCAACTCTGACTAGAGAAAAACAACCAACACCGAACTTAGGAGAGTCACGCAAACTTACGCACTCAAAGAGAACCAACGCAGCACCGAAGTTCTTCTTTTGTTCCTAACAGCGCGCTACCAGATCGTCAACCAAAAAAGAGAACAAAACAGGAATAAACCCCCGCCGGCCGACTGCCGTCCCGATTCGTAGTGCTTCAAATCCAACACACTGTTGCCGACTCACAAGAAACTGAACCGAATGTGACCGGGGTTTGACGCATTGAGGCCGGAAGTGTGGCCGTAAAGCTCTGCCGAAAAGTGGCGCGATCCTATACCTTCTGTTCATCATACATGGTGCAAATTTGCGGAAGCCTAGAACTCAACGTTTGGACCGCCAAACCACCACATCGAAGAAGACCCACTTCAAACCCATCGCGCGCCAAAACGAACGGCGGATAACAACGCCGGCGTCTTGGACATGAGCTGAATTAACGGAGCAAGTCTTAATGTCCGTGTTTTCTCGCATCGCCCGTCTTCTGCCAGTCCTCGTCGCTGGCATCGCGGTATTCTCCTTCGCCTCCTCCGCCAACGCCCAGACCCTATGGGGCGGCGGCAGCGAGTGGGGCGGCGGCCGTCAAACCGTGAGCTTCTCCAAGAAATACGCACCAGGCCAAATCATCGTCAGCTTTGGTGACCGCCGTCTGTACAAAATCTCTTCTCGCGGTCGCGCCATCAGCTATCCGATCGCCATTCCGAAAAATGAGGCTCGCTGGCAGGGCGTCACTAATGTCTCCATGAAGCGCAAGAACCCGGCTTGGCGTCCCACGCCGTCGATGTTGCGCAAGAACCCGCGCCTGCCAAGCTGGGTCCCTGGCGGTCACCCCATGAACCCGCTTGGCGTCCGTGCACTCTACCTGGGAAGCAGCGCCTATCGCATCCACGGTACAGATGCCCCCTGGACGATCGGCAAGGCCGCCTCGGCAGGTTGCATCCGCATGTACAATGCCGACGTCATTGATCTGTACAAGCGCACCCGGGTCGGCACTCGCGTTACGGTCACCTGGAAACGCTACAAATCCGGTGGCTACGCTAAAGCCAACAACGGCGTCGAGTACACCTCCAATTGGTAATCGGCCGAAGTCCGGTAATGCACTGAATAAGAAGCTCAAAAAGAGGGCCGTTGCCAACGCAGCGGCCCCTTTTTTTGCCGTTTCGAACCGGCTCAAAAGCCCGCTCCTGCGACAACTCCACCGGCAGACCTTGTGCTGCCCCAGTTGCGACCTAATCTGCTAGGATATAGCTGAATCGTATCGGCCAACCGCCCCAATGGCAGGGCAAAGTCGAAGGATTGAACCGAATGGCTTGCAAAGCTCCGTTCACCGCACGCCTGGCAGCCGTTTGCACGGCGATCGCTTTCGCTGCGGCCCCCGCAGCCGCGCATCCCCATGTATGGGTCGACGTCAAGTCGACGGTCGTCTACGAGGACGGCCGCATCACAGGGTTCAAGTACAGCTGGACCTTCGATGAGGGCTACTCGCAGATGGCCATCGAAGGACTCGATACGAATGGCGACGGCGTTTACGACCGCGATGAACTCGCGGAGCTGGCCCAAGTCAATATCGATGGTCTGAAGGAATTCGACTACTTCACGTTTGCCAAACTCAACGAGACGCCATTGAAGGTCGCTCCTCCAAAGGATTATTGGCTCGAGCAAAAGGGCAAAATACTCACGCTCCATTTTACGCTACCGCTACAAACCGCCGTGCTCGATAGCGCCGAAGGCTTCACCTTCCAGGTCTACGATCCGAGTTATTTTATCGCCTTTGATCTGGCCAAGGAGAAGCCCATCACACTGGCCGCCGGAGCCCCAGCAGGTTGCAAGGCGGACGTTTCGGTGCCTGCCGAGGACACCGCTGAAGCTGAAAAACTTGGCGAAGCTTTCTTCCAGCAATTCGGCGGCGACATCGGCATTGGACTTGCCCAGACCATTTCGGTGAACTGCCCCTCGAGCTAACCCGATCTATGGATTATCGCGCAGCCTTGACGGTCACCGAACGACCGAAAGGCTAGGCCACGAGCGGCGGGAATCTGCCGCTCGTCATTGATACGCCGATTAACTCCCTTTTCACGAATTCCCCCGGTTACGGGGCAAAGCGGATTAGCCTGGAACACGTTCAGGCCGTTAGCGCCTGTGAGTATTCTGAGGCGTTAACATAATGCTCCGCACACTTTGGATTTTGATTTTCACCATGGGTATCACGGTGGGCCTGCCTTCCACTCAGGCTGCCCGCGACTTCTGGACAACCGCCCAGCCCACACCGACGTATGAGATGGTCGTCCTCGAGGTTCAAGGTTGCATCTATTGCAACGTCTTCCGTCAAAGACTCCTGCCAACCTACCAGGCCTCCAAACAGGGCAAACAGCTCCCGATCCGCTTTGTCGACGTCAATGATCCAGAGGTGGCGGAGATTGGACTGACACAGCCAATCGGCATCGTTCCGACCTTTGTGATCCTGGAGAACAACCAGGAAATCGGGCGCATCCCCGGCTATATGGGCCGTCGCGACTTCTTCCGCGCCATAGACTATATCGTCTCCCGGCGTCCTGGCTTCTGAAGCACTTCAAATAACCGCAAAAGCGTTGCATTCACCAATGGCATCGGGTTCCATGAGCCCGCTTTGGCTGGAGGTGACCCATGGACAGGCGCGGTTTCCTGAAATCGACGAGCGTGGCAGCGGCCCTTGTTGCGACCCCGGGAGCGACGGCTGCAGCAGCCGCCAAACCGGCAGCACCTGCGGTGAACACCGCACCACGTCACCTGCGCTTCGCGATGGACTGGGCGCCCGGCGTGGCCGGCCCCGCCGACATGGCGCACCGGCTCGCGTTGCGGGTACGCGAAGCAACTGCCGGCCGGCTTCAGCTAACCCTCGATTCCGCCGCCGAATTGGCAAAGCCCTGTAGCGTCCTTGCCGGAGACGCGGACTGTCAACATGGTTGCGAGACTGAGCACATCTCAACGCACCCTGCCCTGGCTTACTTCACCGGACTTCCATCCAGCTCCGGGCTCTCAGCCGAGGACCTTGAAACCTGGCTCAGTCACGGCGGTGGCCAGGAGCTTTGGGACGAGCTTGCAGCGGGTTTTGGTTACAAGCCCTTCCTCGCCGGCCATCTCGGTACGGCTTCCTTGCTATGGACAAACCGCCCACTCAACCACCGCGACGACTTCCGCGATCTGCGAATTGCCAGCTCCGGTCCAACAGCGGATGTCGCACGCGCGCTTGGCGCGACGCCCGTCGCTGTTCCTGCGCATAAGCTGCCACAAGCCCTTCAGATGGGTCTTGCTGATGCCGTCGAATTCGGTGCGACGCTCAACGCTATGGGGGCCGGCCTCGCGCAGACGGCAAAGCTCGGCTACGCGCCGGGTCTTTCAGACAGCGGTATGGCGGTCGTGCTGCGTATTCGCCTCGACGTCTGGGACGGCCTCAGTTCTGCTGACCGAGCGGTTCTTGCGACATGCGCAAGCGAGGCCTTCCGGACCTGCCTGTCGGAGACCCGTCTTTCCAACGCCGTTCTTCTCAAGACACTGCAGTCGAGGCACGGGTTGAAACTGGCCTCCCTGCCCGAAGACGTGGCCGCCGCCCTGCCGCATGTGAGCGAAGCCGTCGTTGCTGATCTGTCCACATATGATGAGCTCTCGCAGCGCATCAATGCCAGCTATATGGGCTTCCGCCGTCGCCGCCTGGAAGAGCAGCGAACCGCACCCAATGCCCTCCCAACCGTGTAACCAACTCAAGCGTTTAATTGATTTTTCTGTCGATTTCGGCTGAAAGCTTCGTAGACTAACGATGCCAGCGCGCGATAGCGATGCTGAACCGGACCGCCGCAAACGCGGCGAACGGTCGTCATCGACATAAATTGCGGGCCAAAATCAGATACTTAGCTTGCAGGGAAGGTTCACAGACAAGAGCCCCTGCCAGAATAGTACAGGATGAGTTTTTGTGCGAACGGATTGGACGGCAATGTCCGGCCAGCGCATTTTGACCCAGGAAAAAAGGGAGACCCTCACTATGTCCAAGGAATACGTCGACGACATTGCTCGGTATGCGTCGAACGTCAACGAGGATGCAATTGCTGGTATCGTTAAGCACCTGGGAATTGCCCTACGCAGCAAGGATGCATCGCTTGTCTCCTGTTCCAGCAAGGACGAACTGAGCCGCGTCCGGGATAGCTGGTTGAAGAAGAAACTGGGCCGCAGCGACGATGACAAGACGCTTGACGCCGCCATTAATGATATCTGCGCAACAATGAAGGCCGACAAACGCAAGAACCGCGTCACCTTCTATTACCTGCTCGCCGCAAAATTCGATCAGCTCGATGATCTGAAATCCTGAGACCACTGAACGAGGATGAATTTGGGTGCAGGCCTGTTGGACCCGCACCCTGCTTTTCGTCGCCACCGGCAGGCCCTGTATGGGCAATGAGGGTCGTTCAATTGTTTTCAAGCCGTCGACCCAAAACAATTGGTCGCGCCGGCCACGGAAGAGTATTCTGTTCGAGGTCGCCGAGCGGCATTTAATCGGCGTTGACCAGATTTAACATTATTCGGATTGCATGAACGGAATGCCGATCGGCCAATCGGACCGGTCTGATACAAAATGGCATTGCTGTTTTTTGTTGTGGATTGATAAAGTTCAGCAATGCTACAATTCGGCCCATTGGGGGGCGCACGGCGTTTTGCTGGGAGCTATTCCGGTCGGCAGGCCAAGTTTCGTTTAGCCGTAAAGTATCCTCGACTTGTTGTGTCAGCAGTGATGGCGAGCAAACGCGCCCAAGGCACAACCACGGAGCAGCACTTCAATACGCTCGGCGCACCTAGAAACGTGCTAAAAACCCGCCTAGGACTTAGCCTTGTACTGAGAGTACCGTAATGACCGCCACATCCCTAGACGCACTAAGGACCGGCGCACCTTCCAGAATGGTTGCCGATGAGAAGATGGACCAGGTCCGCGAGCTCCTGGTTGGCGCCGATTTGCGCCGCACCGACGAACGCCTGGCAGCCATTGAGGCTCGGATAGAGAAGCTTGAAACCGAAATGGCACATCGTATTGATGCAATGCAGGCGCGCGTTGAAGCCATGTCTGGCGAAGTGAGCGGCCAGCACCGCGCGGCCTTCAAAGAGCTCTCAGCTGGTGTGGCCGAACTCGGCGAGCGCATAAAGGACTTGTCGCGCATCTGATCGGTTTGGACCGAAACTGAACTGAGACGCAGACCAGCCCTTCAGAATTTCCAACCCACACTTAGGGAAGTGCTTCGTTCGCCATGTCGCAGGGAGTTACGAAACTTAAAGAGCTGCTGTTTGAAAGCGAAGCCCAGGCTCTTACCGATCTGCAGCGCCGCATCGAAACGGTGGCCAAGCACGGTTCAGATCAACGCGCGGCCCTGTCTCAAGATTTGACGCGCCTGGCGGATGCAGAAGCGGCCTTCCGCAACGAAGTCAAAGGCCAACTCGATGAGGTATTCTCGCGCGCCGGCACCGAGGATCGCTTCAAGTCAAGCGTCGCCGATGTGCTCGATCGCGCCCTCGCCGAAGCCGAAGTCAAACGCCACACTGAGCTTTCAGACGCCGTTGCTCCCCTGGTGGTGAGCACCATCAAGCGTGAGATCAATGAAAGCCAGGACGAACTTGTCGACGCCCTTTATCCCATCACCGGCCGTCTTGTTCAGTCTTATGTCGCCAGCGCAATCCGCGAACTGACCGAGCGGATCGATCGCCAGATGACGGCGAACCCGACGATGTTATGGCTGAAGAGCCTGGCAACCGGCCGACCCGTCGCGGAGTTAGCGCTGGCGCGATCACAAGGTCTGCGGGTTGAAGAGGTCTATCTCATCCGCCGGGGCTCTGGCGAACTGCTTGCGCGTTGGCCGGAGACCGGCGCCAACACGGACCGCGACCAGGTCATGAGCGGCATCCTCACCGCCATCAACGAATTCTCTCTGGAAGCCTTCGCCGACGAAGCCTCTTCGTTACGCCAGATCGACCTCAACACGGCTCAAGTCTACCTGCGCGCATCTCCGCGGCTCCTGTTGGCGGCGAAGTGTTCAGGCGTCGCCAACGCCGCCGTCGAACGATTTATCGACGAGGAGTTCATAGCGACGCTCGAGCGTCGCCAGAGCCATTTGGATGAAGTTGCCGAATCGAGCTCACCGGCCGAAAGCGCGGAACTCCTCTCCGAAACGGCTGAAAACATACAGGCTCGAATTGACGCGATCCGCCGCGATATCCAGGAAGACAACACTGGCTGGTTCGTTTTGAAAGCAATGGGCTGGCTCCTGGTCCTCGCTTTGGCGGCCTGGATTGCGTGGACCGGATACAACATCTATCAAACCGAGCATGTCCGCGATCGCGCCAACGCAGTTATCTCCGAGACGCATGCGATGCGCGGCTATCCTGTCCGCTTGTCGGTCACCGACTATGGCAAGGAGATTTCATTAGCCGGCCTGGCACCAACTTCAGCCGCCAAGAACGAGATCATATCCCGCCTCCAAAACGAGTTGAGTGGTGTGAAGGTCAATAACGAACTGACCGTTGTGCCCACCACGCCGGACGCCCGCCCGCAGGTCGCAGATCTCCGCAGGCAGCTCGATGCGCTACCTCGCCGTCTCGAAAGGCAGTCCTTCGATCGCAGCACCGAACGGACGATCCGTCGGCTCTCCGCCCTGCCGGCTGACTTGAAGCATCTCGAACTGATTATCGATGACCAAAGCGCACGCACCATCGCCAACTCCGCAAGAGCCACAGTTGCAACGGTGCGCAACGAACTGGAAGGGCTGCGCGAACTCGCTGCGAGCACCGATGGAACCATTGACAACCAGGAGCTAAGCCGGCGCGTGGCTCAGCTGCGCATGCAGATTGCCGCGACAAACGAACAGCTGGCAACACTGCTCGACCCTCAGGCCGCCGGCGCCAGGACCACCATGCCAAACACTTCGGAAAACCTGAATCTGATGTCCGAAACCGAGGCCTTGGCTGTCCAAACCGAGCAGTTCGCAACCTTGACGATTGCTCTCGTCCAGGCCGCCAGCGTGAAACCGCCCAAGTCCATACCGACACCAAGCGAACGTCTTGAGGAATGGATCGGCTCGCACGCGATCTTCTTCTCCAGCGATTCCAACTTCAAGAATCCTGAGATGACAGCCCGGCATTTGGATGAATTGGCCCGACTCATGAAGGCCAGCGGCGCCAACTTGCGAATTGTCGGCTTCACCGATGAGAAGGGCACGTCGCGCCAGAACTCACCACTGGCTCAAGACCGGGCCGAAGCAGTGGAAGCCGAGCTTGTTCGCCGCGGCGTGAATCCGGATCGGATGGTCGCGATTGGGCGCCACGACCTGAAGTACATCTCGTCGATCGTCGGCGACTCCAGCCCCAATCGCCGCGTCGAATTCGAACGCGCCTTTGTCGGAGAAACTCTCGAGTGACATCGCGAAAAGTCATGCTGCTTGGCGAAATCGGCGTGGGCAAGACATCCCTCGTAAATCGCTTCGTGCATGGCCGCTTTCGCACGGACTACATGCCGACGATTAACGTTGAGATTTATACGTGCAATCTGCCCGAAACAAATAAGCGCCCTGCAATAACGCTGCTCATCTGGGACACGGACGGCAACTTTGGACAGAGCATTTTTTCGAGCGTCTACCTGAAGAATGCAGCAGCCGCACTCATCGTCGGCGACGCAACGCGACCGGTAACGCTGCAGGCCATGGCCGGACTCGCCACCGGTTGGCGCCAGGCTCGGGCAGGCCGCCCCTTCAGCTTGTTACTGAACAAATCCGACTTGTTGCAGGGCGACGAGACCCCAGAACTCCCCGATGAATTGCGCGGGCAGTCAAGCGCGCCACTTGTCATGACCAGCGCCAAGACTGGCGACAACGTCAAGACAGCATTTCATGCCGCCGCGGACGCGATCGTGCGCCGCGGGCTATGACGATGGAGAACGTCATGGGCCCCGCCAAGCCAGCTCCGCTACTCAGTGCCGGACTGTTGCTAGCCCGCAGCGGAATCTATGGCATGGCTTGGCTGGACGCGGATTTCGTCGTAACGGCGCGATTTGGTGATCTCACCGCCAATCTCGAAGTCGGCGAGTCGATTCTGACTGGCTTGCCGATCTTGGCCGACTACACCGACGACATCCAGGCCCTGCCCGCCGATGGTCGCGCATCCTTCGAACTGCCCGGCATACTTCTGGTACAAACCGACGATGCCAACTCACCGCGCATTGATATTCACGTCTTCCGCACTGAAGCATCGCCCCCGCTCACCGAGGCTTCATGGATTGGGAGCGGCGACGAAATGGCTATTGCGGACGCCGGTCGGTATCTGCTGCTGATCTCCCGAACAAGCAATCAGTCGGGCACCGACGTGGCCTTGGCCAGGCTGCAGCGAGACCGAGCCATATTGCTCGAACAAATCGAACAGCAGAAACTGGAGCTGGAGCGCACGAACGCGGAGCTTGAACTATG
This sequence comes from Filomicrobium sp., assembly GCA_029287535.1. Classification (GTDB taxonomy): domain Bacteria; phylum Pseudomonadota; class Alphaproteobacteria; order Rhizobiales; family Hyphomicrobiaceae; genus Filomicrobium. Next base: position 15,692 of record JARFQY010000107.1, on the reverse strand, counting down.
CAATCGTGACCTTGAGGACTTCGCGACGATCATATCTCACGATCTCAAGGCGCCGATGCGCGCGCTGCGCTATTACGCCGACGATATAGAAAGTGCGCTTGATGCCTCCCGGCCTGAAGACGCCCGTCACGCCTGTGCCGCCATGAAGCAGCAGTCGAGACGCATGTCGACGATGCTTTCCCAACTGCTCGACTACGCCAGCCTTGGCCGGCAAAAGGACGCGCTTGAAACGATCGACACGCGACAATTGATCGGAGCGATTGTGTCTTCGCTTCCACGCCCTCCTGGCTTCACCATTGCCGTTGCCGGCGATTGGCCCGTCATTGAAACGTATGTCGCACCCTTCGATCTTGTACTGCGCAACCTGATCGACAATGCGATCAAGCATCATGACCGGCCAAGCGAAGGCCAGGTGCACGTCGAGGCAAAGCGGGCCGAAGATCAACTTTGGCTTACGATCAGCGACAATGGACCGGGCATAAGCTCCGGACGCCAGGATGCAGTCTTTTATCCTTTCCGCAGCTACCAAGGATCACTGGAAAGCGGCTGCGAGCCCAACGAACAGCGCGACCATGGCATGGGGCTGGCCTTCGTTAAGCGCACCATCGAAACGGTGGGCGGCCAATTGCAGTTAATCTCAAACCCCGCCGAGCGGCGCGGTTGTGAGTTCCGTATTTCCTGGCCACTCAAGTCATCGGATTCGATCTGATTTGAGTGAGGCAGGCAGTCGCCTTTCTTGGGCGAACATTGCGGCTTTACGTATTTTCTGCGACAACAATGTCCGTTCGCGGCCGATGAAGTAGACTAGTTACAGAGTATCCGCACGACAGGAGGCAAGGTTCTTCTGGTGCACCCGAACAGGAGAGTACGGCAATGGCGGAGTCCTCCACCTCCGGCGGAGATTTTCTCGACAAAAAGAGTGGTCTGACGAAATCTCTGCGGAAGATGCCAAAGCTGACGGATATCCTGGTGGTTGATGACTGCACCATGGACGTCAAGCGCCTGCGCGCGACGCTGCATTTGATATTCGGCTATGAGATGTCGGTGCGTGAAGCCAATACGCTCTCAAGCGCCATCGACCAAGTGCTGAAAGCGAAGCCGCAACTGATCCTGCTTGATGACAATCTCGAATTATCCGCCGATCGCGCCTGCGACTCGATCCCTTACCTGCGCCGTGTTGGTTTCGACGGTCCAATTGTTGTCGTCAGCGGCATAGCAACCCGAAAGCGGCGCCTGGAGCTGTTGGCGGCGGGTGCCGCGGAGGTCCTGCACAAGGATGATGTCGATTCTGTCCGCATCAATGAGGTGCTGCCGGGCATCCTCGACAGTATCGGGTTTGAATTGACTAAGCCCGAGTGAATAACCGGGCGGGATCACCAGGTTCGCATATCGTTCCCATGCTCCCCAAATCATACCGGTTGTTTCAAGAATCTCGAAAAAAGTGAATAAATGCGGTTGCTTGCCGCAGTGCACCATCCCGCCGTGTTGTTACACATACCTGTCGAAACCATCGATATTGTCCGTACTCAACGCGTCGGGACCAACAAATGAAAAAAACCAGCGTCATTGCAATTTCGGCGATGGCAGTTCTTGCCAGTGCAGCTCATGCCGGTGAAGGCTTCAAGCTTCCCAAGGAAGTCACACCACAGATGCGTGCTGCCTGCGAATCCGATGTCCGCCGCCTTTGCATCGGCAAAAGGCCGACCGTCGCCAAAGTCAAACGCTGCGTCCGCCGCAATTTCTCTAAACTCGGCACGCGCTGCCAGATGACCCTGGCCGCGGCAGGTTTCGGACGCTGAGTCTGTAACCTGCGCACCACATCCCCACGGTCCCGAGTGCCGCAAAGCGGGCTCCTGTAAAGACGGAAGCGGACGAATCAGTTCCACTAGCCCCCGAGGCTAGCGGTTTGGTCCGCTGCCCGCGCTCAGTGAGACTACTGAGAAACCAATTTTTGGGGCGAGGGGATCTCCATGTCGTGGACGCAACGCATTGCACTCGCGTTGTTCGCGTTTGGTTTTGCCGGACTCGGAGTGATCATCTGGCAGCCGCAGGGGCACGCGATGATCAACGAAGACCGGCCTGCTTATTTCTTGGCAATCAGTTCTGGCGCCGGCCTGAAGCTCGCCGACAGCGCTGAAAGCGCGTCAGAGGGCCGGGCCTTGTCCTGCGACAAGGTCTTCAGCCTTGGCACGCTCGAAATCGGCGCGCGCTGCATGAGTCACGGCTGGGAAGTCGCAATCGAGCGGTAAGCTGCTGCGGGATTTCCGCCGACCCACGGGCCACACTGCGCGGTGCCCGTCGGTGAGCACACTTGCGGCCTGTGGCAAGCTGCGGCAACACTCCGCCTTATGTTCGACAGTCTCAGCCTTCCTTTCACGATTGATCAGCTCAAGGTCCTTGGGATCTTGCTGGCGGTACTCACCCTGTTGGTATGGGGTCGGTGGCGCTACGACCTGGTCGCATTCGCTGCGCTCGTTGCCGCCGTCATCATCGGCGCGGTCCCAGAGGATCAAGCGTTCGTCGGCTTTGGCCACCCGGCAACATTAATCATCGCGCTTGTACTCGTTGTCAGTTACGGGCTTTCGTCTTCCGGCGCTGTTGACTTTATCGCCCGGCACCTGACGAAAGCCGGCCGTTCGGTTCCCATGCATATCGCGATCATGTCGAGCGTCGGCGGCGTACTATCGGGCTTCATGAACAACGTTGGTGCGCTGGCCTTGCTGATGCCGGTGGACTTCAATGCCGCCCGCAAAGCAAAGCGCTCCCCTGCACTGACCCTGATGCCTTTGTCATTCGCGACGATCCTTGGCGGCCTTGTCACGCTGATCGGCACCCCGCCCAACATCATCGTCTCAACGTACCGCGCCAGCGAGCTTGGCGCCCCATTCAAGATGTTCGACTTCACACCCGTCGGCGTTGTTTGTGCGGCAGCCGGGATAGCCTTCGTGGCATTGGTCGGTTGGCGATTGATCCCCTCGGGAGCAGGGCGGGTCGATTCCAGCGACGAGGCTTTCAAGCTCAACGACTACATTGCCGAGCTGACCGTCGAAGAAAAATCACCCTTCCTCGAAAAACAGCTGGTTGAAGTCGAAAAGATCAGCGAACAAAGCGACATTACGCTGCTCAACGTCATTCGAGGGAACTCCCGGCTGCAGCGGCACGCTGGTTGGATCAAACTGCAAGAGGGCGACGTTCTCCTCGTAGAGGCACCTGCACAGACGCTTGATGACTTCGCAGCCGAGCACAAGCTGGCTTATGTCGATCACGACCACCAACGGGAGAAGATCAAGGGCGCCAACCTCGATCTCGTCGAAGCCGTTGTACGCCCCGGCTCGCGCATGGAGGGGCGTACCAGCCATAGCCTGAGCTTGGTTGACAACTATGGAATCTGGCTCATCGGCATTCAGCGCGAAGGGCGGAAGATCCAGACCCGCGTTCGACGTACCCCCGTCGCTGTAGGAGACGTGTTGCTGCTTCTCGGGCCCAAACAGCGGACCAACGCGTTTATTGACGAAATGGGCATGCTGCCGCTGGCTGAGCGTGGGCTTGAGGTCAAGGACACCGGCAAGGCCGTGCTTGCGGCAGGCCTGTTTGCTGCAGCCATTGCAGCCTCGAGCTTCAGTATCATCTATCTGCCGGTCGCATTGGCGTTGGTGTGCGTCCTGTACGTCTTGTTCGGCATCGTACCGCTGAAGCAGATCTATGAAACCATCGAGTGGCCCGTCGTTGTCCTGATTGGCTCGCTCATCCCGATCGGGGCTGCACTCGAGCAGTCTGGGGCATCAAAAATACTGGCACAGGGCATCGTTGACGTTTCACAAGGGCTGCCACCGTGGGCGGTCCTTACAATCCTCATGGCGCTGACCATGACGTTGTCGGATGTGCTGAACAATACCGCGACGGCACTGGTCGCCGCGCCAATCTCCGTTGAGGTGGCAAGATCCCTTGGGGTTAGTCCGGACCCGTTCCTGATGGCCGTTGCTGTCGCCGCCAGCTGTGCCTTCCTGACGCCCATCGGACACAAGAACAACACGCTGATTATGGGCCCCGGCGGTTATCGCTTTGGAGACTATTGGCGCATGGGTCTGCCGCTTGAGATCATCGTCGTCGCCGTTGGCGTACCGATGATCTTGATGGTGTGGCCGCTATAGCGGCTTCGTCACCTGGTCAGGTTCGTCGCAGCCGAAATCCGCGAACCCGAATGCCTCGTTTAGTAAGACAGTTGTCGCTTGTTCGACACCTGCCGCCGGCGAAGTCTCCTCGCGCAGGCGGCTTGTTCCGCAAACTTAAGGCCGGTCCTGGGACCGGCCGTTTTTTTGTCTGTTCAGGCGGATCCGGAAAATTAACGAGGGAGGGTTACCTCGCAGCGTGGCCTCAACGTGGCACCCTCCTTCGTCTCCTCCTGGACTTGGACTGAGGGTTCCACCCCTGTCCAGATTAACGTTATAGCGTTACCAACACGCCGTGCAACCTTTTGCGCTCGGATTTGGTAATCATTCTTTCCGCCGACCTGCGCACGGCGCGATCAACGGTATACCAGGACCGGAATCTTGCAGTGTGTCAGCACACCCTGCGTCTCACTGCCAAAAATAAGTGCAGACAAGCCCCTTCGGCCATGGCTGGACATCACGATCAAATCACACTTGCCTTGTTCGGCGGCATCGACAATCGCCTTCCAGGGCTCACCGCTTTCAACCTGGACCGTTTCCAGATCTATTCCCGCTTCTCGGGCGGCCTTGCGGGTGAAATCGAGGTGGTGATCGACTTCCTCTTTGAAAGCTTCGCGCTCCTCATTTGTTACGGTGATGACAACACCTTCAGCGACGAAATCATCAAGATGAGGACGCACGGTCAACGCCGTCACATTCGCACCGGTCAGCTTGGCGAGTTCAAGCCCATGGGGCACGGCCTTGTTGGCATGCTCGCTGCCGTCGGTGGCAATCAGGATGTGTTTGTACATGTTCGAACCTCGTACACGCGCTGTCACGCTTCGACTAAAGATGCATCCATCATGTTAAATTCCGCGGAGCATCGCTTTGACGGTCGTCAAACCAAAGTTATCTCAGCAGTCCATTAAGGTCGTTCAAGACCTCGTCGGCAGCCAGATCCAGGTATTCGTCGGGGCGGCCAGCGCGATTGATCCAGACCGTGCGAAATCCGAATGATTTCGCCCCTGCGATGTCCCAACGGTTGGATGATTGGAACGAGACCTGCGTCGGGGAGACCCCCAGCCGCGCTGTCGCCAGCTCATAAACTTGATGGTTCGGTTTATACACGCCCACCTCGGCGACAGAAAGCACTGCATCAAATGCATCTTCAAGGCCTGCCGAATTGACGGCATCAGCGAGCATATCTGGGTCACCGTTGGAGAGAATCGCGACCACGGAGCCACGCGCCTTCAGCGCCTTTAGACATTCAGGCACTTCAGGATAAGCCGCCAACTTGCGATACGAATCCAACAGCCTGCCGCGCAGGTCACCGTCGATCCCGCCAACCGCGGCACTCGCGTAGTCAAGCCCGTCCTCGGTCACCTGCCAGAAGGAACAGTGCTTTCCGGCAAGCGTGCGAACCCAGGTGTACTCAAGCTGTTTGGTGCGCCAAAGCTCTGAAAGCGTCAGCCACCTCTCGCCGAGAGCATCGGCATAACGTGCCGCTGCCGAATGCACATCGAACAGAGTCCCATAGGCGTCAAACACAAAGGCCGCAGGCTGCATCGGTGTAATCTCCAAAATACCGGCAGGTATCAGTACAGACTACACGATTGCCTGGTCCAGGTCAGGCCGCCGCAGCCTGGTCCGTGCGTCCCCAGCGGCGAAATTCTGCCATCGCCGCGTCAACACCGCCTTGACTATGCGGAACACGGGCCATTTCAAGGCCCATCTCGACGCCGCCGAGCGCACCGATAATAGTCAGTTCGTTGGTGTCCCCGAGGTGGCCGATGCGGAACACCTTGTCGGCAACTTTGGTCAGCCCGGCACCCAGCGACATATTGAAATTCTCCAGTACCAGCTTGCGGAACTGGTCGGCGCTATGGCCCTCGGGCATCCGGATCGATGTGACCGCGTTTGAAAAGTACTTCGCATCGCGGCACTGATTCTCAAGACCCCAGGCCGCGACGGCGGCGCGCACACCGCTTGCCAGCTTGGCATGGCGCGCGAAAACGTTGTCGAGCCCTTCTTCATTGAGCATCTTAAGGGCTTCCTCCAGGCCGTACATCAAGGTGATCGCCGGCGTGTAAGGATAAAACCCCTTCGCGTTCGGAGCCAGCATATCGTCCCAGGAGAAGAAGGCCGACGGCAACCGCGACGACTTGCTCACCTGCAGCGCCTTGTCACTCACTGCCGTGAACGAAAGGCCGGGCGGCAGCATCAGGCCCTTTTGCGAGCCGCATACCGTAACATCCACACCCCACGCATCGTGCTGGTAGTCAAAACAGCCCAGCGACGAAATCGTATCAACCATCAACAACGCCGGGTGGTCTGCGGCATCAAGCGCTTTGCGAACGTCTTCCACCGGGGAGCTGCAGCCGGTCGCCGTCTCGTTGTGAACGATTGCCACCGCCTTGATCTCGTGCGCTTTGTCGGCACTGAGGCGCTCGGCAATCGCGGCAGCATCAACACCAATCCGCCAGTCTGACTGAATATAGTCGACACTAAGACCCAGTCTCTCCGCCATGACCTGCCACAGCATCGAAAACTGGCCGGTCTCGAACATGACGATCTTGTCGCCCGGCGAAAGAGTGTTTGTGAGTGCTGCCTCCCACGCCCCCGTCCCCGACGAGGGAAACATGATCACCGGATTGTTGGTCTTGAAAACGTCCTTGAGATCATGGAGCAGCTTTGTCGAGAACGCGGCAAACTCCTGACTGCGGTGATCCATGATTGGCCGCGCCATTGCCTGCTGGATGCGGTCTGGAATCGGCGTGGGACCTGGAATCTGCAAAAAGTGGCGGCCGGCAAGGTACGGCGACTTAGACATACTGTTTGTCCTGGATCGAATTCTGGATTGGCGGAAAAAGTTGGCGCGCCTTGGATCACCGGGCGCGAGCAGCGGACCTGCGGAATAGCGCAGGCGGTTCGATCCGTCAAAGCGACAAACGCCCGCGCACGAAAGGTCTTACCGTCGTGCGGGACAACAAAGCCAGCACAGCTCGCGCACCTTTGGCACTGGATCGCCCCGCAACTTCAGCTTTTTAGGGCGAAGCAAGTTGCGCTAACGCCCCCGCCCGGCTGGTCGAGGGCCATAAAGCGCGGCTTCGTCACAGTCGCCGAGGAGGCGGCAGATGACTGCTCGTGACGTGTAAATGTACCAGGTTGTTGATCTCACTCTTTAGCCCCGGATTAGAAAGCGGGCGGCGAACTTCATTCAAACCAGCGCCAATGAACGCCGAACAACCGGCTGCGCCCTAACAAGTAGTTGTTTGTAAAGCGCATCTAAAAACTCTCATCGCCTAATCATTTCGACGTAGACGGCCAAAAAAAGCCGTTTACGCGCGCAGCTGCGACAATTAGGTTCGAAGTCGTTCTCGTATACGTCAGCGCTCCTATCATCAGCCTGTGACTTTCGCAGGACAACCAAGTAACCACCACTTGGGAGCACCACTGACCAACCGAGGCCCAAAAGGAAAAATTGAAGGTCCCCCGCGCTCGCGGCAAACGGATCCATTCGAGGAAACTACACCGGAGTAAACTCATATGACATCAAAGGTAGACGCCAAAGCGGTGAACCGTCGCCGTTTCTTGAAGGGCAGCGCCGTTGCCGCGGGCACCGCGGCCGTCGGCACTGTCGCCATGCCCAACGTATCTCGCGCCGAAACAGTGACGCTCAAGATGCAAAGCTCTTGGGGCGCCAACGCCATCTTCCAGGACATGGCCAAGCAATACGTTGACCGCTGCCAGAAAATGGCCGGCGGGCGTCTCAAATTTGACCTGTTGCCTGCTGGTGCCGTCGTCAAGGCCTTCCAAGTGCAGGACGCTTGCTCTGACGGCATCATCGATGCCGCCCACACGGTCACGGCTTATTGGTACGGAAAGAACAAGGCGGCGTCCTTGTTCGGAACCGGTCCGGTTCTTGGTTGCGACGCAACACAGATGCTGGCTTGGATCCAGACCGACGAAGGCAAAGAACTCTATCGCGAACTCACCCAGGACATTCTTGGTCTCGACGTGGTTGGATTCTTCGCCATGCCGATGCCGACACAGCCGCTCGGTTGGTTTAATCGCGAGATTAAGTCGGCCGACGATATGAAAGGCTTGAAGTACCGTACCGTCGGCCTCGCTACGGACATCATGCAGGGTATGGGCCTCAAAGTGACTCAGCTGCCAGGTGGCGAAATCATTCCGGCCCTTGAGCGTGGCGTCATCGAAGCCTTCGAATTCAACAACCCAACCTCTGACCGCCAGTTTGGCGCGCAGAACGTGTCCAAGCACTATCACCTCGGCTCCTATCACCAAGCCGCGGAGTTCTTCGAGATCATCTTCTCCAAGAGGAAGTTTGAATCGCTTCCCCCCGAGATCCAGGCGATTTTGGAGCACGGTGCTGAAGCCGCGAGCACGGCCAACTACACCTACGCCCTCGACAACTATTCCAAGGACCTCCAGGCGCTGATGAAGGAAGATGGCGTCAACGTCTACCGCACGCCAACATCAGTGATGAAGGCGCAGCTGGAGAGCTGGGACAAGGTGATGGCAAAACTGGAAAGAGACGCCTTCTTCAAAAAGGTTGTCGACAGCCAGCGCGCCTGGGCCGAGCGCGTTGCTTTCTACTACCTGACCAACGCAGCCGACTATCAGCTCGCCTACGAGCACTACTTCCCCGACAAGGCGAAGAAGGGCTAATCAGCTTGCTGGCTTAGCGCACTTCGGGAGGCGGACGTTGGTTCCAGGCCACTCCGCCTCCCACTAGTTTAACCGTCCGCGGTATCCTCTGCCTTCGCTCCTCCCGACCTCGGACCTTTTCGCCTAACCTTCCAGCGGGACGAATTTGGATTCGAGTAGCAGAACGGTTGCAATCGCCGGGCGGCAACACGGGATCGACCAGTGCAAACTTACATAGATACCATCGACAAATTTTCGACCTGGGTGGGCCACGCTTTTGCATGGTGCATCATGGTGATGATTCTTGGCGTCGGTTACGAAGTGTTCGTGCGTTACGTCTTGCGCGATCCGACCGCCTGGGCCTTTGACGTCAGCTACATGATGTACGGCACTCTATTCATGATGGGCGGCGCCTATGCGCTCGCGCGTGACAGCCACGTACGTGGCGACGTTTTCTTCCGCACCTGGTCGCCCAAGACGCAAGCTGGCCTCGAGCTGTTTCTTTACTTCATCTTCTTTTTCCCCGGTGTCATAGCGCTGATGATCGCCGGCTGGAAATACGCTGGCCGCGCATTCCGTTATCTCGAGGTCAGCTCGATGAGCCCGGCCGACGTGCCGATTTGGCAGTTCAAATTGATCATACCCGCCGCCGGCGCCCTGCTGTTTATCCAGGGAACGGCGCAGGTCTGCCGTTGCCTGCTGTGCCTGAAGACCGGCCAATGGCCCGGGAAAATTCAAGACGTTGAAGAATTGGAGACGGTCCTGAAACACCAGGTTGAGGACCACGAACGCCTGCAGCACGATCTGGATGACGACCAAGGAGCAGACCGCAAATGACGGACCCTCAAGTCGCGATCATGATGCTCGCGCTCTTCATCCTGGTGGTTCTGCTGGGCTTTCCGATTGCATTCACGCTGATGGCGATGGGCGTGATCTTTGGCTACTACGCCTACTACGACCCAACCCGAATGGATATGGACAGCTGGTTCTGGTTTCTCGACAACCGGATCTTCGACCTGCTCGTCAATCAGACCTATTCAGTCATGTCATCGGACGTGCTGACCGCCATCCCGCTTTTCTTGTTTATGGGATATATCGTCGAGCGCTCCAACATCGTCGACCGCCTGTTCACCACCCTGCAGATCGCCGCCCGCAATCTTCCCGGTTCGATGGCGGTTGCCGCCCTCATCACCTGCGCACTGTTTGCCACGGCAACCGGAATCGTCGGCGCCGTCGTCACCTTGATGGGGTTGCTGGCCTTCCCGCAGATGTTGAAGGCGCGCTACGATGTCAGCTACGCTTCAGGCGTGATCTGCGCCGGCGGCTGTCTTGGAATTCTCATTCCGCCATCGATCATGCTGATCGTCTATTCGGCGACCACCAACGTCTCCGTCGTAAAGCTGTACGCTGCGGCATTCCTTCCCGGATTCCTGCTGGCGGGGCTATACCTCATCTATGTCATTGGACGGGCTTGGCTCAATCCCGCGCTGGCGCCACCGCCTCGCGATGAAGACATGCCGGACATTAAGGGATGGAAGCTCTATTGGTTGCTCCTCACATCCTTCGTTCCGCTTTTCTTGCTCATCCTGTCGGTCCTTGGCGCCATCCTGTTTGGGCTGGCCACACCATCGGAGGCGGCGGCCGTCGGCTCGCTTGGCGGCCTGATCCTGGCAGCCGCCTATAGGGCGCTGACATGGGAACGGCTGAAGGAGTCCGTCTATTTGACGGTCCGCACATCAGCCATGGTCTGTTGGCTGTTCGTCGGCTCCTGGACGTTCTCCTCGGTCTTTTCCTATTTGGGCGGCGAACACCTGGTGAAGGACTTTGTCATTTCACTGGATCTGTCACCGATCATGTTCCTGATCATGGCTCAGCTCATCATCTTCCTCTTGGGTTGGCCATTGGAGTGGTCGGAGATCATCATCATTTTCGTGCCGATCTTCCTGCCATTGCTGTCCATCTTCCAGATCGATCCGCTGTTTTTTGGCATCTTGATCGCACTCAACCTGCAGACATCATTCCTGACTCCGCCCATGGCGATGGCGGCGTATTATTTAAAGGGAATAGCGCCGCCCCATGTCCAGCTGACGCAGATCTTCTCAGGTACGATGCCGTATCTGGCGATGGTACTGATCTCGATGGTGCTGCTCTATGTGTTCCCGGGCATTGCACTGTTCCTGCCCGAGTACTTCTACGGCCGATGAGCACGGGAGCGACCATCACTTGAAACCGGAAGAACTCATAAAGCTGACCGTTTGTGAGGCCGCCGCCAAAATCCGCGAAGGCGCGGTGACCTCCGAACAACTCGTGAGTGCATTTCTTGCCAGAATTGACGATCGCGAGTCACAGGTCGGCGCCTGGGCACACCTGGAAAGGGAATACGCACTCGAGCAGGCCCGCCGTGCCGACCAGGTGCGTGGATTCGGCAACGGTACCGGCCCCCTGCACGGCGTACCCCTTGGCATCAAGGACATCATTGATACTCGCGATTACCCCACCGAGAACGGCTGTCCACTCTACCAAGGAAACAAATCCAGAAGGGATGCCGCTTGTGTTGCAGCCCTGAAATCGGCCGGCGCCATCGTCCTCGGCAAAACCGTCACCACGGAATTGGCCCTGATGACGCCATCGGCGACGCGCAATCCCATCGATCTGGAGCGCTCACCGGGGGGCTCCTCGGCCGGATCCGCCGCCGCCGTTGCCGACCTGATGGTGCCCGCGGCCTTGGGCTCTCAGACGGCTGGCTCCGTGCTCCGCCCGGCATCCTACTGCGGTGTCTATGGCTTCAAACCCACCTTTGGCCTAATCTCGCGCAACGGCGTGCTGATGCAATCGCATACACTTGATACGCTCGGCCTCCTCGCCCGCTCCATTGACGATCTTGCCCTGCTCACCGATTGCCTGTCCGCGCAAGATCCGAATGATCCCGTGAGCTACGAACGCAGCCAGCCGCACGTCGCGCGAACAGCCCTCAGTGCTGCGCCGATGGCGCCCTCCTTCGCCTTCGTCAAGACGCCGGCTTGGCAGGAGTATGCCGACCCCGCGATGCAAGAGGCATTTGCCGAGCTCAAGGATTTCTTGGGACCAGCCTGCGACGAAATCGAAATTTCGGGTCTCGACAACGTTATCGAGTGGCAACGCATTATCCAACTCGCCGAGAACGCCGCCTACTATGGTCCTCTGCAGGACAAGGGCCGCGACCAGCTTTCCGAGGGACTCAATGCCCGCCTTGAAGAAGGCGCGGCCTTGCCCATTCGAGATTACATCTCCGCCGTAGCCTCCCGTGAAAAGGCATACGAAGCTCTGTTTGAAATCTTCGATTCCTATTCGGCAATCCTGACACCTGCATCGCCTGGTCCTGCGCCCCTCTTGAGCGAAGGCATCACCGGCTCTCCCATTTTCGATGGGCTTTGGACTTACCTGGGCATGCCGGCCGTCAGCATTCCGCTGCTGGAAATCAACGGACTGCCGGTCGGTGTCCAACTCGTCGGCCTGCGCCAGGATGATGGAAGATTGCTGCGCACCGCGCGATGGCTTGCCACGCGGCTTGAAGCAGAACAAACTGAATCGGATTGAACAATCGAGGTCTGCTATGCCCGGACTATTTGGTAAATTCACGCTCTTCGACGTCCTCGTTTATGTGAGCGTCGTCGCGGTGGCGATTGTTCTGATCCGGCTCTTTGCGCCACGCTACTACGATCGCGCCGTAGCTGTAAGTGCCTTGGCATTGTTCGGCAGCTTCCTGCTTATCATTGGCGTCTGGGTCGAGAGCATTTCCTTGCGGGTGGTCCTCCTCTTAGCCTTTGCAATGGCGACCTATGATTTCTGGCTCGACGCCTTCTCGAGGAAGAACGGCAACGGCTCATGATCGCCCCCTCGCGCGCCGCGAATATGAACCGGCGCTGAAGGCGCGCCTCAGCAGTCATTCACACAGAATTCGCCAAACTCCCTAAATCACAAGCGCCCGCTCAAGCTCGCCGGGCGCAATGCAGGGAGAAGAGCACGATGTTGAGAATGGCACTGATCGCCATGTTAGTCGCCGGCGTTCCCGTTCTGGGCACCACCGATGTGAGCGCTGCCGCGGCAAAGTCCAAGACTGAAAAATCCGCCAAGCGAAAAGGCGAAAAGAAGTCGACCAGGAAAAACAAGGATCGCAGCACTAACAGCTCTACAGCAAAGTCAGGGCGCGACGACACTCACACGAAAAAGAAGAAGGGCAAACCGACGACCGTCGCAACCACGGTCCGCAAATTCAATCGCACCGTCGTCAAGATCGCCCGCCGCGGCACCGATTGGGTCAGCCCATATGTCAGGTCCCGGCACGTCAAGCCCTCATACGAGAAACGCAAGTATCGCGCTCCCGCGCGCTCTCGTCATCATCGGCGCAGTTGCACCGCAGCCGCAAGGAAGCGCTTCGGCACTGGACGGAGACTCAGGGGAATCACAGCACACAGGTACGGCGCGCGCGCCTGCCGCGAAGCGCTGAAGAAATGCCGTAGCAAGCTGCGTCGCCACAAATCCACGGGCCGCAACCCATACGCCAGATGCGTGATTGCCTACCGCGGCTGACCATAAAAGCCGGTCCGAAAATAACCAAAGGCGGCTCCCTTCTTCGGGAGCCGCCTTCATTTCATTGCCAGCAAATACCAACAACAGTTCAGGTCAGTTTGAACGGCATATCCTTACCTGCGAATGCCGCATCGACATTATCGAGCGCTTCAAAACCCATTTGATTGCGCGCTTCGATCGCCGCTGAACCCAGATGCGGCAAAAGGAACGTGTTGGGCAACTCGTAGTAACCTTCATTGATCTGCGGCTCGCCCGCGAACACGTCGAGACCGGCATACGAGAGCCGACCGGACTTCAGTGCCGCGATGAGATCATCATCCTTGACCAGGTCGCCACGTGCCGTGTTCACAACGACCGCGCCTTGCGGCATCTTCTCAATCACTGATTGGTTGAAGAAGTACCGTGTCTCGGGTAGCGAAGGCACGTTTATCGAGAAGAACTGGGAAATCGCGAGAAGGCTGTCCAAGGTCTCGTGATAGATCGCGCCGTTCTCATCGTCCGGCTTCGCGCGCACGACGTCGTGATAGTGGATCTCCATATCAAATCCGCGCGCTCTTTGTGCCAAGGCACGCCCGATCTTTCCAAATCCGAAAATGCCGAGCTTTTTGCCATCCAGCCGTTGGCCGACGAGTTGCAGAGGCGCCCAGCCCGGCCAGCTCTTGGTGCGGATCATGCTTTCGCCTTCTCCGGCCCGGCGTGCAGCTCCAAGCAACAAGAGCATCGCGATCTCGGCGGTCGCCACTGTAACCCCGTGAGGCGCATTGCCCACCTCGATGCCACGCGCCTTCGCCGCCTCCAGGTCAATATGCTCGTAGCCAATTGAAAACGTGGAGAGAACCTTGATGTGCTCAGGGAGCGCAAGGATCACGTCTTCGCGCATCTTGTCGGTGATGGTGATAAGGATCGCGTCAACATCCGCAGCCTTCTCGACAACCTCATCGGTGGTCATCTGATGATCGTCTTCGTTCTGGACGACCTCGTAATCGCGATTGGCACGCACCTCGACGGCTTCCGGCAGACGGCGGGTGATGAGCAGGCGCTTCTTCATCGGGCAGGCTCCTCCTTGGGCTTCTTGGCCTTTCGGCTAAACTGTTCGCACAGCTTGTGCCGCGGCGACTGCCCGCTGACAAGGCTTTCGTGGAGGAACCGCGCCTCTTGCCGCGACGGGCAGCCCCGGCCTGCGGCAGAATGGCACGTACGCGATACGGCACCCGGGCTCCGGAACCAGCGTCCGAGCCGACGAAGAACGGATGCGAGGCCTCCACTGGTTGCGTTAGGCCCAGATCAGCACTGGTGGGTGTTCGTCACTTTGCGCCGACACTCAGGTGTGGTGGCCGACCCCGATACAGTCTCGCACGGCGGGCCCTAGCCATTTCCTCAATCAAGATTGAGCCGGCCTAGAGACTGCACTTGCAAGCACTCGACACAGCCGTGAACAGTCCATGGCTCAGTTTTCCGACGGCCTAGAGGCCCCGTCCCGTTTGGGATTGATACGAAGACCTCCGCCCAGTTGTGTCCGCCGTGCAGAGCCGTCAACGGCCAATCAGACCACAAAGCCTGACGCCGGTCGCCGTTCGCAAGCCGGGATTAACAATCCGTTTACACGAGTGAACGGTCCATTGAGATAGGGAGCCGGGAAATAAAAAAAACCGGCTCGGGTGCAGCCGCCGCGTTTCTGAAATCTTCTCAATGGGTGGAACAATTGATGCAAATTTGAAAAAAACCAAATATGCCGCTGACAAGCATAATTAACCTCAAGTTATGGCTTCACCGATAATCTGCCCGTGTCCACGTCCCAAAAGCAATTGATAAGACACGATGCTCAGCAGTTCCTTCGGCTCCAAAAAATCCAGTACTTTGATGAATGAGTACGCCTCGTTGCTTGGCGATGCGGTGCTGCGCCACAGAGCGCGGGTCGCAGAGCATTCAGCCCAGTTTGAGGCTGAACTTGCCGGCAAGGTGAAATCTGAATTCATCTCGAACATGAGCCATGAACTCAGAACTCCACTCAACACGGTCATTGGCTTTTCAAAGTTACTCGCAGAGCAAGATCGCCGCGAAGTCGACCGAAGCGAAGTCATCGAATACGCAAATCTGATCCATGATGCGGCTGTGCATCTGCTGACCGTCGTCAACGATATTCTGGATATTTCCAAGATCCAAAGCGGCCGCTATACGCTCGACTCACGAGAGCTCGACACACGCGCCATTCTTGCACAGCAGGTTTCGGCCCTCCGTGAGGAAGCAAGCAAAGCTTCCGTCGAAATCGTTGAGCATATTCCCGAGGACTTGCCTCCGGTACGCGGC